>JBATTM010000181.1:0-4884 GCA_049670545.1 Polyangiales bacterium | reverse complement strand
TCCCAGATGAGAGCGGCAAGACCTCCCAGGTCGCGCGCGCGGATCGTTCCGCCGCACTCGCCCTCGTGGCCCGCATCGAAGAGCAGCGTGGGCGTCTCGGCGCAGCGCGCGAGATGTACGAGAAGGCAGTCGAACTCGATGCAAGCAACGCCTGGGCGGCGCTCGGCGCGGCGCGGCTGGTCCTGCTCGATGGGGGCTACCAAGATGCGCTGGCCCGATTCCAAACGGTGCTCGGCGCTGAGGTCACGCCCGGTGCAGAACTCCATCCGACTGGGCAGCCTCGCGTGCTCGTCGAGGCGAAGCTCGGTGCAGCCGAGGCGCTGATCGCGATGGACAAACCCGGCCAGGCGAAGAAACTGCTCTCGGAGTTCGAGACCGACGAACCGGTCAACGCTGACGTCGAGATATGGCAAGGCAAGATCGCCGATGCGATGGGCGATAGCACGGCCGCTGTTCGCCACTTGCGAAACGCCATCCGGCTCGAGCCCAAAGGGTTTCGCGGATACATGGCGTTGGCTCAGCACTACAAGAGCACGAAGCGACCCGGCGAGGCGGTTGGCGTTCTCGTGGAAGCGCAAGAGAACGTGGAGATCACCGCTGAAGTGAGAAGGCTTCTCGGTGACGCGGAGTTGGAGCGAAACCGGATCGACGCGGCGATCGAGGACTATCAAGCCGCGCTCGAAATGGAACCACGCGACTCCTCTGCGCAGTTCGGGCTCGCGATCGCGTATCGCCGAAAGCTCTCTCTCGAAGAGGCGAGAGCAGCGCTGGCCAGGGTGGAGGAGCTCGACGCCAGCTATCCTGGTCTCGCACTCGAGAAGGGTCGACTCGCGGAAGCCAGCGAGGATCTAGAGGGAGCCATTGCGAGCTACCGTGCGGCGCTTGTGCTCGCGCCGGACGACCTGGCACTGCAGTCCCGCTTGGGTGCCGTTCTCGTGACGACTGGTAACCTCACCGAGGCCGAGGAAGTCCTTGGCAAGGTGCTCGCTGCGCAACCCTACTCGGCCGAGGCAGAGCACTACCTTGGGCGTATCGCTCTCGCGCAAGGCGACCTGGCGGACGCGCGGCAGCACTTCCAACAAGCGACCCGATTGGATCCGCAGCAGGGCGTCTACCGCTTGTACGTCGCATGGGCTGCCCTCGACGCGAACGAATGGTCCACCGCGCTTCGGGATCTCGAAGCCACGATCAAGCTCGATCCGTCGCTGGGCGATGCGTACTGGCTTCGCGCGCGCATTCGGATTCGCGCGGGTCAAGTGCGAGATGCCCTTGCAGATCTTCAAAAAGCGATCGAGCTCAATCCGAAGCGCACCGAGGCATGGGCGGCCATTGGCGAAGCCCAGTATCAGCTCGGCCAGATGAACGATGCGGTCGCGGCCTTTCGAAGGGCGCTCGAAGACAGGCCGGACGAGGGCTACTGGTGGTATCGGCTCGGGAGGCTTCAACTCGATCAGGGTCAACGTCCGCAGGCGATCGAAGCGCTCGGCACGGCCGCGGGGCTTGGCGACGCCGTGGCGGAACCCCCGGGTTGGCTTGCCGACACCCACCGGCTGATAGGGGACGTTTACTATGGGCAGCGCCAGAACCGCGAGGCTGTCGTTCACTACGGCCGCTACCTCGAACTCTCCGCGCCGAACGCGATCGACCGGCCCGACGTGCAAGCAAAACTACGTCGAATGGGCACCGCAAGAAGGTGAGCTAGCTCAGCTGCTCCGCGTCGAATGCATCGGGGAGAAGTGAGGCAAGCGTGTGTTTCACCGTGTCTCCTCCCTTGGTGAAGCATCGAATTTCGAGATCGCGGCCGAGCTCGATCAACGCCTGTCTGCAGATCCCGCATGGGGGCGTGGGCCGTTTCGCGTCGGATGCGATCGCAAGCGCGACCCACCTTCGTGCGCCCGCTGCGACGCCGGCGCCGATCGCGTTCCTCTCTGCACACAGGGTGGCCCCGTAGCTCGCGTTCTCGACATTGCATCCGCTGAAAATCCGACCGTCGTCGGTCAGAAGAGCAGCGCCCACGGCGAAGTTCGAGTACGGTGCGTATGCATGTTCGCGTGCGTTGAATGCGGCACTGCGAAGCCTTGTCCAATCCTCTTCGCGCATCACACTCTCCCCAGAACACCGGACAAGAGTGCCTCGAACCGGCCACGCACCCGCGCTGCCGTCTCCGTCACTTCGGAATGACTTAGCGGATCGTTGCCCATTCCTGCGCCCAGGTTCGCGATGCACGACAGGCCGAGCACACGCATGCCTAGGTGGCGTGCCGCCAGCACTTCGAGGACTGTGCTCATTCCGACCGCGTCTGCGCCCATGGTCCGCAGCATTCGAACCTCGGCGGGGGTCTCGTAGGCGGGCCCGAGCAGCCCCACGTACACCCCACGCTTCAGTGTGAAGCCCTGATCGTGCGCGACCGAGGCCGCGATCTCGAGAAGCGAAGGATCAAACGCGTTCGTCATGTCCATGAATCGGGGGCCTAAACGCTCGTCGTGTGGGCCGGTGAGACTGCGTCCTGTCAGGTTGATCTGGTCGACGATCGCCATGAGGTCGCCTGGTGCCAAGTCGGAAGAAATCGCGCCGGCCGCATTGGTGATGAAGAGCGTTTTCGCGCCAAGGGTCGCGAGCAAACGCACCCCAAAGACAACAGCGTGGGGGTCGTGTCCTTCATAGAGGTGGGGCCTGCCCTGGAGAATGGCGACGCGCTTGCCATGACGCGTGCCGACGACCAGGTTGCCCTCGTGCCCGGCCACTTTCGCCTGAGGCATGTGAGGAACGGCTCCATAGGGAACGACGACCGCGTCATCGAGGGCGTCCGCGTAGCCACCGAGCCCCGAACCGAGGACCATGGCCACCTCGGGCGTGCCCACCTTGGCTGCGATCGCTTCGCAGGCCTCGTCGAGGTGTTCCATCATCGCGGACGCATTGTACGCCCAGCTCCGCTATAGTGCCTCCCAGATGACGAGAATGATCGCCATCGCGGGGCTGGCGCTCTGCCTAGCCTGCGCAGGTAGGACGGTGGAGGGGCCGTCGGGAGAGACGGTCGGGGCCACGGATGATGAATTCGTGATTCCGTTCACCGCCGAGCCACCCGTGCTCGTATCCATCGTGCCCGGCGCGCGCGTCGAAGCCATCGCGCGAGATTGCACGAATCCGACGGAGGAGACCTGCAACGCGCTCGACGACGATTGTGACGGCGTGATCGACGACGGCTGTGGGTATGGCGCGGGCTTGCTACAGGTCGCGGCGGGCTGGGACACTGGCTCGGACATTGATCTTTACGTGACCGGACCCCTCGGCGACACCCTGAGCTTTCAGCGACTATCCACCCCTTCGGGCGCGCGCGTCGACCACTCTGGGCGAGGCGATTGCGTCCCGACGATGGACAATCCTCGCATCGAGAACGTTCGCTGGGTGGGGCAGAAGCCCACCCCCGGTATCTACGAAGTCGAGGTGCACTACTGGGGGGAGTGCAGCAGCGGAGGGGGGCCGACCGAAGTCACCGTGTCAGTTGCGGTCGGGAGGCGAATCGCTGGCCAGTTCCGCCTGATCCTGCTCCCCGGCGAGCGCATCCGCGTCGTTCGATTCGTCATCCAATGACCGAGCGTCGTCGGGGCCGTCACGCGATCTCCATCGCGATCGCAGTGCAGGGGATCTTGGTTCTCGCGATCCCCTGGCTCACCCGCGCCCATCACCCACCATCGACTGTCGTGGCGGTATTTGCGCTCTGCTTCATTCCCTACGCGGTGATCGTGACGCGCGCGCCGGACGCGCTCGATCGGGGCGAGGCGGTGCGGATCGCGCTTGTCGCACTCTCGGTGTTCGGGGTGGCATTGGTTCTCGCGCCACCCTCTCTGTCTGACGACGTCTACCGGTACGTCTGGGAGGGACGACTTTGGCGTGAGGGGTGGAATCCTTACCTGCGCGCACCGCTCGACCCGGCGCTCGCTCACCTACGCGACGAGGGTTGGGCCTCGATCAACAACAAGCCCCTTGCGAGCATCTACCCGCCTCTCTCGCAGGCGTTGTTCGTGCTGACCGACTCGATCGGTGGCGGTGTGACGACCTTGAAAGCGCTCGCGCTTCTGGGTCACCTTGCCGCGACCGCGATCGTCGGGCGCATCAGCGAGGACCCGCGAGCTCCCCTGGCACTCGGGCTCAATCCGCTCCTTCTGAGTGCGTCCGCACTCGATGGGCATCTCGACATACTCACCGGGCTTGCCCTCCTCATCGCTGCGTGGGGGCTCGGTCACCACCGGGTCTTTCAAGCAGCCGTGGCCACCCTTGTGGCGGTTGGGCTCAAGATGGTCGGCCTCGTGTTCCTCCCGCTATTCCTCCGCCGCCCGATCGGTTTGGCATTCGCCGCCATTGGCTCCGCGCTCATGCTGCTTCCGATGGTCTTTTGGCGTCCTGCCGCGGATGCCGCGTCCGGTACCACCGAGTTCGCCACACGGTGGGTGGGAAACGAGAGTGGCTACGCGTTGCTGAACTGGGTGAGCGAATCCCTGTGTGAGTCCGAGGCGGCACCGTGGGTGGCACGCGGGATCGCGGTGGGCCTCGTACTCGCCGTGGGTCTCGGCCTTGCGTGGCGCGGATCCTCTCCACTGCGCTGCGCGCGCATCGTACTCTGGTCGACCTTGCTGCTTTCGCCTCAGGTGCACCCTTGGTACTTGGCGTGGCTCCTGCCCATCGAGATCGTATCTGGCGGGCGCGCAGGCCTGGTTTGGAGTGCCGCCGCACTCTGTGCCTACGTGCCTCTCGATCGTTGGATGGCAGAAGGGGTTTGGGAGTTCCCTCCCGGCCTGCACGCCTTCGAGTATGCTGCAGTCGCTGTGGCGCTCTGGTTCGAGCGACGGCCGGGCCCCTCGTAAGTACCCAAACACAGTCGGTTTC
>JBATTM010000180.1:0-5390 GCA_049670545.1 Polyangiales bacterium | reverse complement strand
GATCCACTGGGAGCACGCAATTTCCTTCGAAGCAGCTTCCGTTTCCGTTACAAGACGTTCCGTCAGGGACGTCGCTGCTCGAGCACTGACCGCTTTGCGGATCGCACGCGTCGGTAGTGCACGCGTTTCCATCGTCGCAGATCACACCGGTGCACAACATTGCGTCCATGCATACGCCCGCCTCGCAAAGTCCCGGGTTGCCCCCGAAGTCGCATGCGGTGTCATCAGCCACGTTGGTGTTGACACACTGCCCATCGATCGGGTCGCATGCATCGTCGGTGCACGGGTTGCCGTCATTGCAGTTGACGCCCTCGCATAGCATGGCGTCTTCACACGACCCAGAATTGCAGATCCCAGGGAGCCCCCCGAAATCGCAGCCGGTTCCATCCGTCACGTTCGTCGTGCCGCATTGTCCATCTGTCGGGTCGCACGCGTCACTGGTGCACTCGTTGCCGTCGTCACACGTCACTCCCTGACAGAGCGCGGCGTCGGCGCATGCGCCGTTCTCGCACTGGCCCGGGAGCCCCCCGAAGTCGCAAGAGGTACCGTTTTCAACGTTCGAGACGTCGCACTCCCCGTTGAGAGGGTTGCAAGCCTCATCTGTGCACTCGTTGTCGTCGTCGCAATCGACTCCAGCGCACAGCATTGCGTCTTGGCACACACCGCCGCTGCAGAGACCGGGAAGACCGCCGAAGTCACAGCCCACCGCACCGTCGGTGGCGGAGGTCTCACATGCACCGGTCAATGGGTTGCAGCTATCCTCGGTGCATTCGTTCTCGTCGTCGCACGTCACGCCGGCGCAGGGGTTTGCGTCTCGACACACGCCGCCCATGCAAGAGCCCGCAGCTCCGTTGAAATCGCACGGCTCGCCGTCACATACGGCGACCGATTCGCACCCGCCGTCGATCGGGTTGCAGGTGTCCGTGGTACAGGCGTTCCCATCGTCACATACGACGTTCGCACACAGCATCGCGTCTTCGCACTGACCCTCCGCGCAGAGGCCCGGAAGCCCATCGAGCTCACAGACACCGCCGTTCACTGGCGTCGAACCGCACTGCCCGGTCGCTGTGTCGCACGCGTCCTCCGTGCAGACGTTGCCGTCGTCGCAGTCGACACCCGTGCATGGGTTGTCCCCGCCAGGGCAGTCAATCTCGATTGAAGCCGACACATCGCACGCCGGGTCGGCGTCGTTCGCCGTCGCGGTGAGGGTGGTCGGTCCGCCCTCCGCCCCGCATGTGAAGATCGTCTTCTTGGCGTTCGCGTCGGCGACGGTCCCGTTTGATGCGCTGATGGTCGTCGTCAAAGTGCTCGGTCCGCCATCCACGTCGATCGCGAACAGTCGCAGCTTGTTGGTGCCATCTTCGAGTGGTTCCGAATAAAACGACACGATGCGCGGGCACGTGTTGGGACAATCGCCAAGTCCAAGGCGACGACGAATGCGACATCGCAAAGCGTTGAGCAATTCACCGTTGAGCTCGGCGCTTCCGCTCTCAGCCACGAGACTTCCGTCATTCCCAGCGTCGTCGCCGACCCCACCACACGCGGTCGTGAGCGCGAGGACGACGATTGCGATCCGTTTCATCTTCGTCGTGGGTGCCTGCCGCGTCGATTCGTCACAAATTTCGTATTTCGATTGCACTTGATTCCTCTTTCTGTTTGATGCGCCGTCGTCGTTCCCCGAGGGCTGCGGGGTGCACGCGTTCCGTGGCCGACCCTCCAAACGGGACCCTCGCGGCTCCCGAGCGGCGTTGAAATAAGTGTTTAGTCACAGACCTGGACACACAGAGGCATCTCGTTGCTGATCAAGCCTCCGGGGGTGGCGACTTGGATGAGGTGCAGTCCGATCGTCGTTGGCGGTTGCTCGAGCGTTACCGAAATCCGGCCCGAGCTACACACCTGCGTGTAGCTACCGTCGACGCAATCGATGGTTCCAGCGGCGACTTGTCCGTTCACGAGGATGGTCGATCCCGCGACGACGTCGATTGCGTTGAGCTCCATCGGATTGTCTGCCGGGAGGACTGGCAGGAGCGGCACCTCGCCCTGGTCAGGGTAGATCAAGGGTTGGTCGATGTCGGCGCTCTGAACGTTTTCACGTAGCGCCCCGGTGGCCGTGGCGATCAGTGCGCCCGAATGGGCCTCATCCAGCAAGTCGCTGCGCGTCATCGAGATCGCGTCGTCAGCGTAGTCGCCACCTTCGCGGTACGAAAGCACGACTGGCGCGATGCCGCCCGTTCCGTCTGCGCGCGCCCCGATGACGCGTAGGTTGACCAGTCCCTTGTCATCTGCCGCTTCCAATGCGCCAAGCAGCCTCTCGGTTTCCGCAAGCTGGTTGGGACCCGTCGTCCTGACGTTGAGCGCCACCTGACGACCCTGGGCGCCGCTGAAGCCCGTGCTCGCCTCTTCGATCATCTGAAAGATGTCGACCGGGCCCACGTTGTATTGAGGCGTGAAGCCGGTAAACACGGCAGCCAGCGTCGTCAGCTCGTCGTACCCCTTCGCCGCGTCCCATCGGGCGCCTTCCGGTGCCCTCGCGAATTCGAACCCCAGAATTCCCTCGAGTAGGGCGGACACGAACGGACCGGCTTCGCCCTGTGCGAACTCGAGCATGTCCACCGATCCCGTGAATCCGTTCGAGAACTGCACGAACCGGTCGTTCAGTCCACGCATCGTAGGTGCGTCGAACGCGCCGACTTCGTTGGAGTTGGTCGAGGCCGTGAGAGGCAAGGAATGACACCCTGCGTTCCCGCAGGTTTTCGCGTTTTCGGTTCGAACCGCCGCGGTCGCGAGCGGACCGAGCTGCGTTCCCTTGTCGGTGAAGAAATCTTCGAACCCTCGCAGTGCTTGCGGGGTTACCCGATCGTCGAGTGGACGCGCCCGCGCCGGCGGATACGAGACAGCCGTCAGGAACGCCGACATGTCGTCGCGCTCTTGGTCGGAGAGACGCCCCGGGAGGCCCGTGGGGCCTGCCTTGCATCCGCCTGCTTGATCGCACATCACGCCGTTCAAGCTCGCGTCGACGAGATGTCGGAAGCAATCGAGATCCCCGTCCGCGTCACCGAGCACGCATGTGGGCGGTGCCGTCCCGTCGAGACCGACCGCGCCGTCTGGCCCTCCGATCGGGTCGCCAAGAATTCCATCCCAGTGGAGCGGCACGGTGTTCCTCAGACCCCGAATCGGCATCGTCAGCCGCGGCTCGTCGTTCCCCGAGCACTCACCAAACTCGCATGCCCCGCCGATTCTCCAGAGGATCTGATCCGTGTTGCCGTCCGGGTGGCAGCTCGCGCATGCAAAGCTCCCCGAGTCGGACGCAAAGGCGTTGTTGAATGCGATCCTTCCCCGGCGAATCGTGTCGTCTGTCGGGTCGGCGCCGACGGCGATCTTCGTGACCAGTCGAGGTCGGCTGGGTCGACGCACGTTGACGACGGCGACGCTGTTTTCCAGCGTATTGAGGACGTACGCGAAACGAGGTGCGCCATCGTTCCGCGACCGTAGCGCGATGCCGCGCGGGATCTGCCTTCCGGTCTCTTGACCGGTACCGAGATCGAGCACACCGAGGACCGCGCCGCTAGCGGCGTTCACCGTGAACAGACGACTCGTTGCCGCGGCAGTCACGACGAGGGTGCTTCCATCTCTGCTCACCGCGACCCCGTAGGGGGTGGCTAGGGCATCGGCGGGGTTCGACGTTCCTCCGTCTACGCTCGCAATGACGGGAGCGCCGCAACCGGAGGGCGAGCAATCGACTGTCGTGATGCGGTTGTCGAACATTCGGTTGCCGAGGTCGGCGAGAAGCCCTCCTTCCGCGCCATTGACGGCATTCCGGGCGTCGGTATTCGTGACGTACGCACGACCAGCCGGGTCTGCCGCGACGCCGTAGAGCAACGTTCCAATCCCGTCGACGACGTCCACCAGCGAATCGTCCGCGGTGTCGAACACGAAGAGGTCCCGGTCGGGCGCTCGCTCGTCGATGACGATGTTCTTGTCGACTCCTGGCAGGTTGGGGTCGGTGATGAACCGAAACAGTTGGAGGATCCCGAGCGTACAATCAGGCGGATTTCCAGAGCTCCCGATGAACGGAATCTGGTACAGTGGACAGCTCGAGAGCTCGGTCTGGTTCATCGACTCGAACGCGGCCACGTAGAGCAAGTCGCCAGCGACGGCGATGGCGCGTGGGTCCTGCGCGGTGATCGCGAGCCTCTTGACCACGCGTCGCCCATCCACGTCGACGACGGCGATCTCGTTCCTCGAGGAAAGCGCGACATACGCCTTGTCGTTGCTCGCAAACGCGATGCCGGTCGGCTCATCGAACGTCGTGATCAGGTCGCCGTCCATCGATTGGATGGTGTCGATGACCTGGTGCAGCGTGAGGCTCGAAGGGTTCGTGTCAATGATGCTGACAGAGTCAGACACGTGATTGGCAACCCATACCTCGCGGTTGTCGGGCCGCACCGCCACGCTCACCGGATCCATTCCGACTGACACCGTCGCAACGACCGTGTTGGACGCCGTCTCGATCACGTCGACGGTGCCGCTCGTCGTGTTGGCGACGTAGACGTGCTTGTTGTTGGGGGCGATCGCGATCGGGTTGACCTGGGGGCTAGCGAAGGTCTGCTCGCCCACGGGCTCATGGTCCGCAGCGGCCACGGTCGAGAACCCCGCAGTCAGCACCAAAGTCAACAGGGAGGGCAGGGCCCCGTCCAAACGAACGTGTTGCAGAGACATGGCGCTCACCTTTCAACCGCCGAACACAGTCTTCTCGGGCGGATTGGCCACCGTCAGATCTTCCGGGTAAGTAGATACTGTACGGTAGCTACCAATCGATATATCATTGAATGTTGTACGAAAGAAAGGAAAAAGTGAGAAACGTCATTGACGCGCCGCAGCGTTGTGTCCCTTGCTCCCGCGTCGCCGGGCGACGCTTGGCAGCCACGTGGGCGCGCACTAAGGTGTTTGGCTAGTGGACCCGGGCGACACGCCGTGGAGCGCGCGAGCGACCGAGACTCGGGAGCGGATTCTGCAGGCCGCCATCGAGCTGATGGCATCGCAAGGTTACGCGGGCACGAGCATCACCGAGCTTTGCGAGCGCGCCCGCGTCGTGCGTCCCGTCCTGTATTCGCACTTTGGGAGTAAAGAGGGGTTGCTTGCAGCGGTCGTGGAACACGTCGGGAACTCGCTGATCGACGAGCTTGCGCGGGCCTACGAGTCCGACTCCGAATCCGACGGCCAAGCCCGCGTCATCCATGCGCTCGAGGCGTACCGCGCGTTCATCGTCGACCGCCCCGAGCGCCTTCGCCTGCTGCTCTTGATCACGCTCGAGCGCGGAGAGAGCTCGCCCGAAGTCCGCAACGCGATGAAGCGGTACCAGCAGCGCGCGGTGCAGACCATCGTCACGG
>JBATTM010000179.1:0-4358 GCA_049670545.1 Polyangiales bacterium | reverse complement strand
TTCGGACGCGCGGCGTGGCGTCAGCCCCGGACTTCATCACGGTCGACGGCGCCGAGGGCGGCACAGGTGCGGCGCCGATGCCATTGATCGACGACATGGGACTGCCGCTGCGCGAGAGCCTGCCGCTGCTGGTCGACAAGCTCTGCGAGTACGGCCTGCGCGAGCGTATCAAGGTCGTTGCCTCCGGCAAGCTGTTCACCCCGGCGGATGTCGCCTGGGCCTTGTGCCTCGGCGCAGACTTCATCTGCTCGGCGCGCGGGTTCATGTTCGCCCTGGGCTGCATCCAGTCTCTCAAATGCAACAAGAACACCTGCCCGACCGGCATCACGACCCACAACCCGAAGCTTCAGAAGGGACTGCATCCCCCGACCAAGGCCGCGCGGGTCGCCGCCTACGTCAAGAACATCACACATGAGGTCGGCATCATCGCCCACGCCTGCGGTGTGCGCCGTCCGCGTGAGCTGGAACGCTTCCACGCCCTGGTTGTCATGCCCAGCGGACGCACGATCGCGCTCGACGCCCTCTACCCGGCGGTCGAGCCCAAGTCCTTCGTTACTGTTGCCGGTCAGGGATCAGGCACTGGCATCAAGGGTGTCGTGCGAGACGGCTGATCCGGCACCTCCAGACGCCGCTCCGACCGCCGGCCATCTCGGTCGCTGGAGTGTACGTCGAGCGTCCCGATGGCTCGATGCGGTTCCGCTGGGGGAGGCCCCCGACCAGCGCCGCGCTCGCCCGACTGACTCAGGCCTTGGCGGGGCGCATCGGCAGCTACCTGGAACGCCAGGGGTTGTGGGAACGTGATGCGGAGAACAGCGACCTCGCTGGCGACGCGCTCGAAGCCGGGCCGATGGAACAGCTCCTGGGTTCGTCGATGAACCGACAAGTGCCGAACGCCGCGCCGCGATGACCTGGGCGCAACGCCTGACACGCGGATTTTGGATCGACATCGAGACCTGCCCGGCCTGCGGCGGGGCAGTGCGGATCATCGCCTGCATCGAAGACCCGGTGGTGGTCGAGAAGATTCTCACCCACCTGGATGCGAAAGCGTCGGAACCAGAAGCCCCGCAGCGGCCGCCATGCCGGGCGCCGCGGCAGTGGGGGCTGTTCGACGACGCGGGCTTCGAGTCTGTGAAGCCGGCGGTCGAGGCGGCGCTCAAGGAGCTGCTCCCGGATGCGAGCTATACGCTCTCTCGTGAGGGTGAAGCTGGGGAACCCCTCACGGTTCGGGCGAAGGCCTAAGCTGGTTTCCCTGAATGATAAAGTAAGCCTCGTGCCATTTTCCCTACCAATGGCGCTGAAGCGTATTCCTGGAGGTCTAGTCGAGGGGACAGCTGTATTTGGCTCAGAAATCAGGTCCAAGAATATTCCTCTTTGTGAGGAATCTGGTGTGTGCCGTGCCCACGCGATCGGCGTGTCATAGTCGCCACGAATGCCGCAAACTTTGGTGACCCCGAGACACGGGGGTGCGCACATCGGGTCCTTGTCGAATTCACTCACCCTGCTGGGTGAGGACCTGTTTCGACGACCTGGATCACATCTCCGACCCGAAGTCGTCCTGTGCTCTTGGGGATCACTTTAGCGCCAAACCACACAGCGCCATCCCACCGACGATAGGACGCCAGGGTCTTCAAGGGCTCTTTGCCTTTTCCAGAAGAGCCCTCCTCGATCGTCGTGATCACGCAGCGATCACAGAGTCTCGGCACGGTGCACTTCGTCGAACCGATTTTGATCTTCTTCCAGGTGTCCTCTGCGAAAGCGTCAGCGTCCTTCACGACGACATTGGGTCGAAAGCGCGACATCGGGATCGGTTGGTCGAGACGGGCGTTGAGATCAACGAGTGATTGTTCCGATGTGAGAAGCAGGGGATACCCGTCAGCGAAGCTCACCTGATCACCTGGATCCGAACGAGCCGGATTCACTTGCCTGAGCGCGGGATCGGGCATGTACACTAGCTCGACGTCACGCCCTAAAAATGCGCTGAACCACGAGGAACCATTGGGGAGAGTATTTGCCTCAACGGTATCCCGCCAGACGGTGCTGCTCTTGAGTTCGCCGAGCAGCTCCTCGCTGGGCTCTGCGGGGAGAGCGAAGTCAACAGCGCCCGGCGCGAAGACGTGGAAGTCCTCACCGCGGGAGTTGACCACGACTTGGGCGAGGCGAGGTTCTTCACGACGAGTGACGAACCGACCGGACGCATCGACGATCATGTACCGTCGGTCGTGGCGAAGCCCACCCGGGACCACCTCAGCCTCCGTGAGACCGATCCCACCGCATGACTTGATGGGATAGATGAAGAGTCCGCTGACTTGAGTCACGGGATCAATCTCCGCTCAGAGCTCGCCCAACGAGTATTTGTGCACGTCCGGAGAGTGGCAACTGGAGCGCCAGCTCATGACCCCGTTCGCTCATTTTGCGCCACGTCTTCTGGACGATGTCGACGACCTTCTCGTCTTCGTGCTTTGCCGCAAACTCCGCAAACTCGTGCTCCAAGAAGGACAAGCACAAGGCGTTCTCCATGGTTTGGCTGCCCGGGTTCGTTTTCAGTCTGTCTTTGAGGTTGATCGCTCGCACCTGAGCGCGGACCTCTTCGCTGATACCCGCTCGTTCGAAGGCTTCTGCAGCGAGACCGGCGTGCTTCTTACTCAGATCTTTGCGCCACTTGAGGTAGCCGACACGGCCCTCAGGGTACTCACTGCGCCGGAATGCCCACCGCTTCAGGTGCTGGCAGCGGCTGGCCAAACGTAGTGCCTCGCTCGCATCAGGATTGGCCTTGAGTACCCACGCTTCCAATCGCTCTGCGGCGGCGAGCTCCCTGGGGCGAGGCTCGCGGTCAACCTCGAGCCCGTTCGGGTCCTCGGCGTTGATGGCGTTGAGTTGTTCGATGGCGGTGCTGAAAGGATCGTACATGGTTCGTCGACTAGCGCTTGAGAGGGGCGCCCTTTTCGTTGACGTCGATTGTACCGCTCATTCGAGGGCTATGGACGAAGATACACCCTCGGACTCGCTTCCCGAAGGGGAGGTTGCGGCGGACGACCAGCTTCTCGACTTTGCCGTCCTTGGGGTCGATCGCCATTGTGGCGATCTTGAACGCGCGCCCCATGGCTGGGAGGTTGACCTCGGAAAAGGGAAAGAGATTGTCTTTTACCTCGCCGTCGCCCTTTGTTTCCACGCGCACGGGGCCGTGAATGCGCCCAATAGGAGGCTGTCCCGCTTCACCAACATGCTCCAAATAGTCGAGCTAAACAAGGGAGCCAGCCGGGATCGACTTCGTCTCATCTGAAGCCGGGAGATCTTCCGTCGTCTGCATGTGGATCGAGATCGCATCTCCTGTCACCCGGATCTCCAGCAGCTTGGTTTCGGGAGCCAGTCGATCCTGGAACGCGGCGGTGGCGCGCTTCATCAACGAATCGGTGAGTTCGACGACCTTCGTTTCCGCGGTCGGTGGGGAGTCGTTTGGGGAGGGGCTCCTCCGTATCGCAGCCGGCGACCAACGCGAACGCCCCCGAGCTACCAGGAGCATCAGGGGGCGAAGCGATCCCAACGACCCCAGAAAAGAGCTGAGCTAGGGTGCTGGGAGAGATAGCCCCGTCAGATCCGTCTTGAGCCGACCGCCGTAACGACCCAGCGCTGCTGCAACTGTGTCCAGGCTGTGGTTCGTGTGCGGGTGCACCGGATTCTCCGCAAGCAGGGACCCGGAGGTTTCATCGTCGATGAACTGGAGCAGATGACGATCATTCTCCGAGGTGACCTGGAGGACTGTACAAGCGCGTCCTGCCGCCTCGAGGCTGCAGGAGAGCATCCCCAGACAACGCAGTCCGATACGAGCGAGCACGGTGACGACGGGGCTCTCCGCATCGCCCAGCACGGTGATGCTGCGATGAGGGCGATTGCTTCCGATGTCCGGAGTCGAGGAGAGGAGTTCCCCCACACTCATCGGGACTCCGGAATTGGCGGTCGCCTCTACCAGAAGTTCGATTTTGGACAGAGTGGAGGAGAGGGGGGGAGGCTTTCGCGGATGTTGCGCTCGACCGAGAGCCGCCGCTTCGCGTTGAAGCTGGAGCTTGTGTCCGAGCGAAGAACGTCGACCAAATGGTGCGTGGTTTCCTGAGCGGAGTCGACAAATGAGGAGAGAGAGCCCCGCGGTCATGGGCCGTTTGCTCGGCATTGTCTACCGCTGCATCGCCACGCACCGGATCAAGCAGGCGGGGTTCTCACGTAAGACGGCCCGGACCGGCGCGGTCACCCTGATTCAGCGCTTCGGCAGTGCGCTCAACCTCAATGTCCAATTGCATAGGCTGTTCCTCGACGGAGTGTACGTCGAGCGTCCCGACGGCTCGCTGCGGTTCTGCTGGGTGAAG
>JBATTM010000178.1:0-1884 GCA_049670545.1 Polyangiales bacterium | reverse complement strand
CGCTGATCGTGGGCGCGGGTATCACGGGGCTCGCATGCGCGGATCGGCTCGGAGAGGCGTCGTACACGATCGTGGAGGCTGCCGACGAGATCGGTGGCTACTGTCGCACGGTTCAGCGAGACGGATTCGTCTGGGACTACTCCGGTCACTTCTTTCACTTTCAGAACCCCGAGATCGAGGCCGAGCTCGTGGGGCGGATGCGTGGGGACGTCGTGCGTGTCGAACGCGATAGCCGCATCTGGTACGCGGATCGCCACATCGATTTTCCTTTTCAGAGAAACATTCACCAACTTCCGGCCAAGGAGTATGAGCAATGCATACGCGATCTGCGTGAGCGCTCGGCAGAACGCGAGACGGCGAATTTCAAGGAGATGCTCTATGCCCGCTACGGTCGCGGCATCGCTGAGAAGTTCCTGGTGCCCTACAACGAGAAGCTGTACGCCACGAACATCGCGAGCCTCGACGTCGATGCGATGGGCCGCTTCTTCCCGCACGCCACCGTCGAGGAAATCGTCTCACCGGTGGAGACGGCCCCACAAGGCTACAACGCGACGTTCACGTACCCGAGGGGGGGCGCGGTCGAATACGTCAACGCCCTGGCGAAAAACATTCCGCCCTCGCGAATCGCGTGCGGGGAGCGTGTGGTTTCCATCGATCTCGAGAACCGGGTGGCGGTGACGAGTCGCAGGCGCATCCCGTACGACAGGATGATCAGTACGACTCCTCTCGTCTCACTATTGGAGACGTGCGGCGTGACTTTCGACTCTGCGACCTTCGATTGGAACCGGGTGCTGGTGTTCAATCTCGGCTTCGATGCGAAGGGCCCTCCAGGAATTCACTGGATCTATTTTCCGCAGCGTGAACTGTGTTTCTATCGCGTAGGATTCTACGACAACATCTTCGATTCGCCGCGGATGAGTTTGTACGTCGAGATCGGACTGCCACGCGACGCCGAAGAGGATCCCGGCCTTGCCGAACGATGGCTCCCTCGAGTTCTCACGGATCTGCAGGCCGCTGGAGTCCTCGAAGACCAGTCGTTGCTTGCGACGCATCATGTGGTCCTCGACCCTGCGTACGTCCACATCACCAAGCGGTCGAATGACGAGACGCAGCTGTTCAAGGCGATGCTGACCGAGCACGGGGTCCACTCGATCGGTCGATACGGCTCGTGGCGGTATTGTTCGATCGAAGACAACATCGTCGAGGCGCGCGCCCTGATCGACGGGGGGATTTGATCGGCTCGGGAAGGCAGTAGCCCACCTGGCATGCTCCTCATCGGCGTTGGTCGACGTACTCGAGCACCTGTCGTGAGGAGAGCTCCACGCTCGACGGGCCGCTTCGAATGTAGAACGCGTCTTTGTCGTGCCAGCGGAGAAAGACCGGCTTCGGTGAGCGCTCACATTCCACGATCACGACGCGATTGCCGTCGACCGACTGTACTTGGAGACGAACCAGTCTCGAAAACTCCGCCCCGATGTGCTGATTGACCAAGTTCTTGAGGTGAAGCCGGCAGCGGTCGTCGTTTTCGAACTCGTCGGCTTCGGTTCCGCAAACCGACCCGTCGTCGGCCACGCCGATGACGACGGTCCCACCGTCGGAGTTCATGAAGGCGACAACGGCCTTGAGCCAGGCGAGCTCGATTTCCTTCCCGTTCTTCCCTGTCTTGAGATTCCGCCGGACGGTGGACTTGAACTCGAGGGTCGCCCCTTCGCCTTTGCGCGTGAGCGCCCGGACGCGTTCGCCGAAGTTGGACTCCTCCACCCACCCAGCGGGCGCGCCGCGGAGCTCGGCACCGTAGCGACGCGCCATTCGTGCGGTGAGAAAGACGCCGGCCAACAAGATAGTACCCAACAACAGCATGAGCTGGGCGGGGCCCTCGAATGG
>JBATTM010000177.1:0-5406 GCA_049670545.1 Polyangiales bacterium | reverse complement strand
ATGGTGGGGTGCGCCGACTTTCGTTTTCGGTTGCTGACGAGTGCCACGGACGACCGACCTTATGTGTTCAGCGAGCTCGCGCAAGAAGTCCGTCTTGTCGAAGACTCGGCCGACGAAGCACACCTCTTCATGGTGGGCGAACATCTGATTGCTGAGATTTTCGAGCACACGCTCGAGTTCCCAGATGGCGAGTCCGCACTCCTGCGTTTCACGACCGTGGCCGAGCCGGGAGAGGAAGACCCGGTCGCTTCGAACCTTCAGCAGAAGCACAACACGGAGCCGCTACCCGTTGGCAGCGCGCCACTCGACGAGCCCGCCGAGGCGTTCAACCCGGCCGTCGCGGGATTTCGGCTCGAGCCCGACCAACTCCGCGCCCTGGTGCGAAAGTCGATCGCAGACCACCCCGACTTCGCGTGGCTCCCCTACGCGAACGCAGACGCCGCAGCGCCCTTCACCATCGCGACCTTCGACGATGACCCAGGCCCGCTCAACGACGATGACCCACGCATCAGCCTGCCTCCGCGCGAACCGTACGAAGACGCGGAGGCGGCTGCTGTGGAAGTCGCGGACCTCGAGAATGACGGAAGCATCGACCCCGCTGTCGCTTTCGACATCCGATCCCGTCGCGAAACCATCACTGGGGTCGTCGAAACGCCGAATCGGGAAGATCGTCTCTCGGCGGAAGAAGACATGTGGACGGAGGAGATCCGATGACGACATGTGCACGCGTGTGTTCGGCCGTCGTGGCCCTGTCGTTCGTACTGCTCGTCGCGTCCCCTACGCGGGCATATCGGTATTGGACGTGCGACGGCACGGTCCTGAAGTTTCAGGGAAGCGGACTCGAGTACGAAGCCGGGACGAACTCGTTCGCGAGTGCCAATCGGCGATACTCACTGATCGAAGCCATGATCCACTGGAACGACGCGCCGTCGAACTTCGATTTCTTCCAACCCGAATGGAACAAGGGAGTCAGCACGAGCAACAATACCAGTGAGATCTGGTACACGGACGACAGCGGCATTCACAACGGAGCGCCGGCACGCGCGCTCATCAAGTGGAACTGCAGCGTCTTCTCGAAGAAGTTCAAGGCCGTCGACATCGTGATGAACAACGGTGTGAGTTGGATGAACTACGAAGCACGCACCAGCCATCGCAAGTGGCACCCGAACGACAACAATGGCTACCGCCCGGCCCAAACCACACTCATGCACGAGCTTGGCCACGCGCTTGGGCTGGCCCACTCGAACGTCCGCTACAATCTCATGGGCAGCGACACCGAAGTCATCAACGTCAACGACGGTGAGTTTCAGTCGTACTCGAGCGAAGACCCATCGCGCGGCGCGGCATTCGTCTACGGTACCGACAACGGGAGCAAGCCCGACCTCGCGATTTCGCCCTTCAAGTACAACGGAACGAGCGGAGAGTATTCGACGCACCGGTTTGCGCAGGTGTTCAACGAAGCGGGTACGCAATCGCTTCCGTGGATCTGGGACAGCAGCAAGCGCGAGTGGTACGTGCAGGTGAAACGCGGCACGAAGTACAAGTTCGAGTTCACGTACGAGCACCTCGGCCCGGGGGGCACCATCAACACGAAAGTGGGGTACTACCTCTCGTCCAACGACAACATCACCACCTCCGACTGGTTCCTCGAGGACCGCAACTTCTCTCTCGGCTGGAATGTCCCGTACACCTCGTGGCGCACCATCCGCATCCCGAGCAACGCCGAGCTCAAGCGCTACTACTTTGGCGCCATCGTCGACTACCAGAACACCACCAACGAGCGAAGAGGCTCGAACAATCGGGCGTACATCCCGATTCGCGTGGTGGACTGACTGTCGCAATCCTGAATCATTTCAGGGGGCTTTTGTGGCTCTGCGAGATCGCTGGGTACACTGTAAGGAGCCTGGAGGCGGAGACATGCGCGTTTCGAAATTTGGGATCTACGCGATGGCCGTCGGGCTGCTGGCAGTCGCGATAGGATGCGCAGACAGTGCTCCGTTTCCCCGGGCGTACGACCCGGCTGACCCCGCGATCGACCCAGGTGCCGGCCGGGCCTCGGGCAATGGCAATGGAGACAACGACTCTCCTGGGTCCGATCCTTTCGACCTCGCGGGTGGCCCCAAGATCGGTGGGGGACCCAATGCGCCCCACTTGCTCGAAATCACGGGCGTGACCCCAGTGAGGCTCACTCCGAGCGGTGACGAAGTTGCCCTCGAACCTCACGAAGCACTGATGACCGTGACGGTCGTGCAGTTGGGCCTCGACGGCAAGCGAGACGATCACACGCCGTTGCGGGACTCGCGCATCACCGTCCCCTTCAACGCAGGCGCCGTGGGTTTCGGACTCGGGCAGCAGGTGGAGATCCAGCTTCGCTTGGACGCGAGCGAGTACGACGTGCAGTGCACTCTCGTCTTCGACTTGAACGGCTACGTCTCGGGCGCCGCACGGGTCGATGAGGGGGAAGGGTTCGAGTTTGGTGAGCTGCTCTGCCCGGACGAAGTGGACGATGTCGGAATCGTCATTGGATTTCGGGTGGAGGAGGATCCGCGTCCGCCGGACCCGGTCATCGAGGCGGAGTTCGTTTGCGACGGCGCACCGCTTCCCGTCAGCGGACGAAGCGCACTGGGATCGATCTCGTGCCCTCACTTCGACACGGATGACTCGCCGACGTTTGAGGTTCGCGTATGGGCGGAACCGCTTGGACCGATTGGCGCGAATACAGAGTTCAACGTGCAAGCGCGGCTGATCAACCCGGAACCCATCGTAAACGCATATCGAGACTTTCTGGGCGTGGCCGTGCTCGCCGACGCATACATCGAACTCGCGCAACTCGACGGAAGCAACCCCATCACACTCGCGGTCGATGGCCCGTGCGAACTGGACTACACGGGTAACGGCGGAGCCCCCGCACCGGTCACGATGACGACCGCCGTCGAGACCGTACAATGGAGCGCCACGAACGAGTCGATCACCGTGGAAGCAACCGACATGGCGTTCTTCCTCGGGAGTCCCGGTGTCACCGCTTCGACGAAGCCTGTCCCGAGCCCGGCGTGCGAATGGTTGCAGGCGCCCCGGCTGACGTTTGGCGCGAACGAAGTGCTCTAGTCACGTCGAGGGGATCAATACTCGCTCGATGTCTCGATCCCGGCTCGTCTGGTTGCTTGGCTTGAGCGCGTTGTTGGTCAGTGCGTCTGCGCTTAGCGCGAACGAGCGCAGTCCGAACAGGACCCTTCTACGAAGGTTCCGACTACGCCCAAACCACGCGCTGCGCTTCTTCAAACCGGAACGCTGCCGATTGACGATATCTACCACTCCATGCAGGGCCCGTACGACCGCGTGATGGTGAGCCCCGGCGAGCTCGACTGGGTGACCGCGATCCGCACCGACGTCGTCGAAAAAGAAACACACGAGCGGATGGGGGACGAATTTTTCTGTCACAGCCAGGTGCAACCGGCGAATGGCGCTCGCGGAACAGCCAACCGGCGGGAAGCTCGCCCTTCATTGGATGGTCCCGCCCGGCTTGCAGAAGACGCGCAAGAGGATGAAGGATTTTCTTCCGGTCGACGGAACGGTGCATTTCGCCTGGGCGCACCTTCACAACTACGGCGTCTACATGCGCCTTACCGACCTCACCACGGGCGAGGTCATATTTCAGGCCGACGTGAAGAACGAACCGAATCGCGATCAGATTTCGCGTATCACGAACTACTCAGGCGACGAGGGCTTCCGAATCTACAAAGACCACGAGTACGAGATCGAGGCACTCTACAACAACACCACCGACGATGACGTCGACGCAATGGCGATGATGGTCCTGTACTATCACCCAGACGGCGACCAAAGCATCAAGTACTACCGAACTGACTAGGCTGCGGCCTGCAGGTCACGGCTCGAGCCACGTGTAACTCGCATGGAGGGTCGCCTGGCCTTCGCGCATGATCGGGTCACCGTGGGCGAGTGCGATCTTGTCGATTGGGTGCTCGAGGATGGCATCGATACTTCTGCGCGCCGCACGCTTGTCACGGAACGCGAACCGCAGGGCGCGACTCAGGCCGGGCTTTCCCAGCACCCCGTTGACCTTGAGATACGCGCGGGTGAGCCAGTGGTCCGACGTCCCGAAGTTCTCGACCAGGTCGGAACACAGCAGCGTTCCGGAGGGGACGTGGACGAAGGCGGTCTCCTTCAAGAGTGTACCGTCGATGGGCAGCGACTCGAGCTCGTCCCGCCAGGTTGGGTCCGGAGAGGCGCCGAGAACGGCATCCGCGCGGAGGTCGGGGCGCTTCTTCTCGAGCCCGGGCGCGAGGTGAACCTTGGCCGACGGGTAGAGATCGATCGCCGGCTTCGCGTACACATGATGGAAGACGTTCGGCGCCACGATATGCGCGACAGGCCCGAGCGCGTCGATGTCGGCCTTCATCGCGGCGTCGATCGCGATCGGTGAATGCAGCAGGAGCGTGCCGTCGCCGAAACGGACGATCGTCATTCGCGCGCCTAGCTGCAGACCGAAGAAACTATTGGAAGTGTCTGCGACCCAGACGCCGTCGGTGAGTGGTTGAAGCATGGCGGGGGTATAGGGTCGTTCGGGGGCCGCGGGCTAGGCCCTGGTGAGTCGCCTATGGCTCGGGGCAGGTGCCGAAGCGCACGAAGTCGAAATTCGCGCAGCCTTCGGCGGTGGCGGTTCTCGAGTTGGCGATCGTGCCGCAATTGGTCTCGTCGTTGAAGTCGGCGCACTGGCCGCAGATCTTCTGGAGCTGCTCGCACTCGGCCGAGCTCGGGAAACAAGCCTCCTGATACGTAGGGAATTCGGCCTGGCACGTCGCGTCGTTCATCGAACTCGCGGAGGCGAGGCAGTCGGCCGCGTTGTCCGGGTCATCACAGTTGTCGCAGAACGTGGTCAGATCCGCGCACGTCGCGCCCGTGATCTCCATCCCTCCGTCGGGTTCGGTGTCCGAACTGTCGCCGCATCCGGAGAGCACCAACGTAGAGCCGAGCAAGATCGAGAGGTGGAGTCGCATGGGGGTGTGTACGACGAAGTAGGTCCGGTTGGCAAGACGCAGGGTCTGGCAGCCTCGGGGTTGCCGGTTCATAGTCCCGTGGAACTACGAATCGTTGGGAGGGGAATCGAAACCATGCTGAAGCCGAAACGAATCATCCCGAAACTCGCGGCGGCGACGCTCGCACTGACCGGCGCCGCCTGCACGGACGACACGCCAAGCGGCACGGGTGGTGACTCCGGTGCTGGAGGGACTGGGGGCGGTGGGGGTGTCGGCGCTACCGCCGGCACCGGTGGCGTCGGCGGAATCTCTGGAACGGGTGGTACGGGCGCCGTCGGCGGGATCCTCGGTAGCGGCGGCATCGGTGCGACCGGTGGCGTTGGCGGCGCTGGCGGATCCGGAGGCGCCGGAG
>JBATTM010000176.1:0-7153 GCA_049670545.1 Polyangiales bacterium | reverse complement strand
GAGCTGGAGATTCCACCCGAGGTCATTCTCGCCGGCCTCGAGCACGGAAGTAAGGTCAATACCGACCTGATCGGGGACGCCTCCTGGGACCCGTGGGACCACTTCGCAACGCCCATCGAGGATGTGCGGCGGACGCTCGACATCCGACCCCGCGGCCGAGAGGCGGACTACCTCGAGTACGACGAGGCAGGCAACATCAAGGTGACGGTATAGCGCGACGCTCGCGCCGCGAACGCATGCGTCGAATGGCGATGAACGTCATATCGTCGGGCTTGGACGGAGTGTTCGCGTTCGAGGCACGCATGCGCTTCGACGCAAAGCTCGCCAGGTCATCGGACGCCCGCTGCAACGACCCCTTCCGCACGCGTTCCACGATTTCGTCGAGATGCACGTTGTCGCTGAGACCGTCGCTCGCCAGAATCACCGTATCCCTGGGTGCGAGACGTACGGTGGCACCGAGTTCGATGCGCATGTCTTTGGCGCCGAGCACGTTGGACACCAGGTGAAGATCCTCGTGGTGAAGCGCTTCTCCTCGGTCCAGGAACCCGGACTCGACCGCATATCCGATCGGGGAATGCGGCACCGTCAGCCACTTGATGCGACCGCGCTGCCCGGTCACCAAAACCATCGAGTCGCCGGCGTGATAGGTCCGCATGGTGTCGCCCTGGATCTCGACGACAGCGAGCGTCGCGGCGGCCCCGGACCCGCGAGATGAGATCGCCTTGTCTGCGGATTCGAACCCATTGATGATCGCGTCGCGAAGCCCCTGAGCATCATCGCCGACGGCTGCCACCGCTTCGTGAATCGCGCGAACCGCCGTAGCCGCCGCCTCGGCACCTCCTGGGTGTCCCCCCGCCCCATCAGAGACGACCGCGACCCCCGAGGAGGGCCCAACTGAGATGAGGGCCGCTGCATCCTCGTTCGGCCCTTCGCGCTCTGGCTTGCGCACACTCATGACCGCAGCCTCTCCGCCCGCAAACGCGAAACGCTCACTCTCGCTCAAATCCACATCGGCGAAGATGTGGCTGTCACTCACGCAGCGCCTCGCCCGTTGCGTAGGCGCAGTGCCCGGGGGGCCAACTTCGAAAACGCCTTTTGCATATGCACGCCATCCCGAAATCGTTTCCGCTCCCGAACCTCGATCGAACGGCGCAAAAAGTCGACAAAATCGCGACTCGCCGTTCGTCGGAGCCTCTCCACGCCCTGCGGCGGCCAGTCGAAGGGCCATTCGGGCAGGTGCCCCGAGAACATGCGCACCATGACGAGGCCGAGCGAAAAGACATCGGACCGAAACGAAGGTTTCCCCATGGCCTGTTCGGGCGCGATGTACCCGACGGTGCCTTGCCCAGAGCCAGCGATTGTGCGCGTCTTCATCGCGACCTTTGCGATGCCAAAGTCGGCAAGCTTGAGTTGCCCGTCCTCGAAGAGGATGACGTTGTCCGGTTTGATGTCGCAATGAATGATGCGCTTCTCGTGCGCATACGCGAGCGCGTCGACGAGTTGCTCGGCGTACGACAACGCCGTCGTGGGGCCGAGCCGGTAGCGAAGGCGGTCGGTCAGGGTTTGCTGACCGAGCGGGGTGGCGATCACGAAGTATTCGTCGATCATCATCGCGTTGCGGAGCGGCAAGATGTTCTCGTGCGCGAGGCGCGCCGTCAGTCGAACCTCCTTGTGGACCTCCGCGAGCGACGTTCGCCCGAGCAGATCGAGGTGCGGAACCTTGAGGGCGACCCGAATACCTTCGATCGTGTCGTACGCTTCATAGACGGTCGCAAACGCTCCCGCGCCAACGCGTCGCCGAATCCGATACTTGCCGAGCATTTGGCGCGCCTTGAGGGCGCGCCCCGGATTCGTATCTCGATTGCTTCCAATGGCGTCAGGCTTCACCGGTGTCCTTCTGGAAAGGGGCAAACTCTGACATCTGCATACATGCGATGCACGCACAATCGTGGCTCGCTCGAGCCAAGGACGGGATGTCCCGGACAGCCCCGGCCGGGCGTTCGGCGACGCACCGGGGGGTCGACTGGCGTCCCCCCACGCTTGATGGCTAAATGGATCTTCTTCTGGGGTGCTTATGAACAGACTGATGCGACGACTTCTTAGCCTTGCCATGATGGGCGGGCTCGTGATTGGGGGCTGTGGAAGCAGTGATGGCTGCGGCGACTGTGGCACCGGTGGCGGCAGCGCGAGCGGCGGGACGGCCGGGAACACGGGCGGCGACGGCGGATCCTGCGACGAATGCGGGACCGGCGGATTCGGCAACCAAGGCGGATCCACAGGCTCCGTCATGACCCTCGGCATCGAACCGGTGATCACGGACCTCAACAAGCCCTGGGACATCGCTTGGCTGCCCAACGGCACGCCATTGGTCACCGAACGCCCGGGGCGGATCAACGTGTACAACGACGGGGTCGACGAGGCTGCGTTCGTCATCGCCCCCGACGATGTCGTCGCGAATGGAGAAGGTGGGATGCTCGGCCTCGAGGTCGATCCGAACTTCGCCGACAACGGCTACATTTACGCATGTTTTTGTTCGACGTTGCCCTCAGACGGAAACGACGTCCGCGTCGTCCGTTTCACCCTCAGTACACCTGATGGAGACGCCGTCGTGGCCCGAAGCGACATCGTAACAGGGATGCCCTACAGCAGCGGTCGACACAGCGGTTGCCGGCCCCGGTTCGGCCCTGACGGGTACCTGTGGGTGGGCACTGGGGACGCCGCGATCGGATTCACCCCCCAAGACGACGACTCACTCGGCGGGAAGGTATTGCGCGTCGACCGCGATGGGGGCGCTGCGCCCGGAAACCCTGACGGGCGGCTGTGGTTCTCGAAGGGGCACCGCAACATCCAAGGGATGGCCTTCCGTGAGAGAGACGGCCTCGGGATGTCGGCGGAGCACGGTCCGAACGTCGATGACGAAGTAAACCTACTGGTCGAGGGCAACTTCGGCTGGGACCCGGGACCGGGCAATGCCTACGACGAGTCGGTCCCGATGACCGATACGGACACCTTCCCTGGTGCCGTGGAGGCCTCGTTCTCGACGGGCTCCCCGACACTGGCGTACTCGGGCGCGGAGTTCATCTCAGGCTCTCGCTGGGCCAACTGGGAAGGCGCGCTCGTCGTCGCCACACTCAAAGCGGAGCATCTGCATCTCTACTTCGTGGACGATGAGGGGAATGTTACTGACGACAGCCGCTACGTCGAAGGCCGCGGCCGCTTACGATCGCCCCGGATGGGGCCCGACGGCCTTCTGTACATCACGACCGACGGAGGCGGAGATAGCGGTCAGGTGTTGCAGGTGACGCCGGTCGTGGAGCCCGACGAGGACTAGTCAGTCCTGCGCCGGGCTCTCCTGGCCCAACGGGTCTTCACTCCTCCCCGCAGATCAAGCCCTCCGACAAGTCGAAGATACACTTCATCTGATCGAGCTGGGCGATCGCGTCGGTCGGGAGCTCGTCGTACGGGATGAGCGGAGGGAACCCCTGCGGGATCACGAGACGAAGATCCACGCCGCCACTCTCGTTGAATCCGAGTAGCTCCTGGGTGAGGTCTCCACCTGCCGCGCTCGCCCCTCCTGTCGCGCCCGTCACGGCGCGGCGCACCGGCTCGTCGATATCAGCGATCTCGTAGCCTTCGGAGATCAGGTTGTGACGGCCGCCTGCCTTGCCTGGCTCGTATCCCGGCGTCTCGAAGAAATCGTACACCTGCGTCGTCACGACCCATGGTCCCGAGTTGGTCTTGGCCCCGTCGCCGACGAAATGGCCCCGGCAGGTCCACAATCCGATCACGAGTTCGGGGAACGCAGGCGATCCGTCCGGGTTGGCACCGTCGTGGTTGACGAGGAAGCCGAACGGGTAGATGTACCCCTGCGTCACGAACGAGTTGCCATAGGCGGGCAGCCCGTCCTCATCGAGCGGGGCGTCGTCGAAGGCAAAGCGCGCCATGTTTTCGGCAACGTCGAAGCCGTAGGGCCCGTGAGGATTGGAGCCTCGTGGCTCGGCGGGAGGATTCTCTCCGGATCGATCAGCCGGATCGACGTCTTCTGGAATTGCGTCCAAGGCGGACGCTGTTCCGCAACCGGCGACCACCGCACAGAGAACGAGATAAACACCTGCAGTACTTACGTTTTTCGTCATTTCACACCTTCTCTCTCGATCGGCCACCGGACCGCCCGGCGTGCCTTCAACCACGGGGTGTGACGAACCGCGGAACAGTGTTCCTCGAGGGTCGGACGATCCCAGCCTGCGCTACAAGCCTGCCCGATCGGCCAGCACGAACGCCTGGATCGCACGGGTGGTGTCGCTCGACAGGACCGTCACGGCGCTGCTCTCGGCATCGACGCTGAGCCACTGCAGGCGGAGCACATCGCCGTTTCGGTACTCGGGAAGGAGACCCGCGAAGGAATAGCGGAGGGTACGAAGCGCCTCGGTCGCGGCCGGCGTCGTCCGGTCGGAAAGGGAAAGATCCACATGTGCGACGAGGACCCCTCGCTGGCGCGCAAACTCCGTCTCGGAAGCGACCCGCGCAACGAGATCTTCGCCTGCCACCATCACCACAAGGCGTGCGATGTTGCGACGGAGATCGACGACCGTATGGATCTCGGAGCCTCCCCCAAGGAGAGCGGCGTCACGAACACGGGGGGTTCGTAGAAGGTTTGCCTCGTCGTAGAGAGTCTTGAGGATGTCGGCATACCGGTCGGGCAGGTGAACCTCCCGTTCGGGGGGACGACCGAAAGGAAGCCATCGGATTAAGGAGCTCGTCCGTTGCCCCGGCGCCGGGGTCTCCATGCGCTCGAACGACACGTCGGCGGGCATGTTCGCAAGCATCAGCCCAGTGTCGGCACCGTATCCCTTTGCAAGGCGCTGTGTCGCAGCGTGGACCGTGACCGGGTAGTCGTGAACGCCGACCAGGCCGAGCGCAACGGCCTGCTGCGCCAATCCAACGGCGACTTGGCGCGCGATACCGTGGCCACGCTGTGCAGGATCGACGAGAGTCATGCCGGCGTCGGCGGTGTTTCCGCCCCAGGGCCGCGTGGTGATGCCCATGTGCCCAGCGAGCGCGTCGTCCCCAACGAACGCGCCCACGGACGAAAGTCGACCGCTCGCCAGTCGTTCACGCACGGCATCCACGTCGTAGAACGTCGGATCGATGTACGTATCGCGGTAGCAACGGCGAATGAGTTCTACCAAGAGCCCCGCCTCGTCAGGCTCGAGGAGCCGGACCGTCACGTCGCCGGAATCAGGCACGGCGCGAGGGTACGCCGGTTCCCACGCAGCGTCACGCGCTGCGAGAGCTACTGATCGAACGTCACGATGAGCAGCTTGAGATCGACTTCGTCTTCGAGGCTGATCTTGGCCGCAATACTGTCGGTTCCGACGCCAAAATCGTTCCTGTCGATGGTGATCTTGCCTTTGTATGCGGTGGTATCGGCACCGGCTCCGTTCTTGCCCTTCGCGACGTTGAAAGGGATGGTGACCGGCTTGGTCTGGCCATGCATCGTGAGGTTCCCTTTCACGATCAGCTGAGCGCCCTTCTTCCGAATGCTGGTCGATTCGAAAGTGATCGTAGGGTGCTTGGCGGCATCGAAGAAGTCCGGGCTCTTCAAGTGATTGTCGCGCTTCTCATTGTCGGTGTCGATCGAACCGACGTCGATACTTACCTTAACCTTCGCCTTCTCCGGCTTGTTGGCGTCGCCTTCTACCTCAACGCTGTACTCGGCGAACTCGCCGTCTACATCGAACAGCAGGGTCTCCGCGGTGAAGCCAAGCTTGCTGTGGGTACGATCGAGCTTCAGCGGAGCGCCGAGAGCCGTCGATGCCACAAGAGTTAGACCAAGCGCTGCAACCAGCGCACTACGCGTTGCGTGTTTCATGCCTCGGGTACGTCTAAGTCGAAGGAACGTTTCACCGGACCGAAAACCGGAGTCATAACGAAGGATCGACGGCCCCCAAGGTGACCGTATACGCCATGAGTGCCTCTAGCTGGGCGTCGCTGATCTTGGTGGAATCAAAAGCCGGCATGTCGTCTCCACCATTGCGCACCTTGAAGCGCATCTGCGATACCGACTCGCTGAGCCCGGCGATCTTCGGACCATCCCCGGCTTGGCCGCCGGGGTGGCAGCCCTCGCAGAACTCCGCGTACACCTGTCCGCCTAGGGCGACGTCCGTCGAGCCGATCGGGAAATCGTAGGCCTCGAGGCTCTTGCCACGGTCGGCGTCCGCGCGTCCGGGTGTCGTGGGCGTGCCTCCCTTGGAGCACCCCATCTCGAAAACGGCTGTCGCAGACAGCAGAAGCGTCAATACACAGATCACGCGCATCGTCTTTCCCTCCGCGAAGGTTGGTACCACGGAATGCGTGTCGTCACGCGTTCAAACTCGCGTCCGACGTCTCACCGGCGACCCAAGCCGAGGTCTCACGCCACAACCGAAGCGACACGTCCGGGTCGTCGGCCTGGTCGCTCGCCGTCGCGGGCTTACAATCCTCGTAGTAGAGGCCGCCCGGCACCCCGGCCGCGGTCGCGCAATGCACCTGGGTTTGCGCACCTTCCGCGGGAGTCCTCAGGAAGAACGCCTCGACGGGAGCCATCGCGTTTCGGAGGGTCTCGATGAACCCGGTGTTCTCGAGCCCTCGCGCCGCCACGTTCGTGAACACCGATCCAGGGTGGAGGCAGTACGCCTGGAGGCCCTCGCTCGAGAATCGACGTTGAAGCTCCAGCGTGAAGTGGACGAGCGCGAGCTTCGAGTTCCCGTAGGCATCCCACGAGCTGTAGGGTCGCACGCGATCGAAGAGATCGTCGTTCGCGCCACGAACATGCAGTTTCGACACCACGTTGACGATGCGTGCATCGTGGGTGCGCGCGGCCGCGTTTCGCAAGAACGGCAGCAACAGGTGGGTCAGATGCGCTGTGCCAAGATAGTTGATTCGCCACTGGGTCTCGAATCCATCATCCGAGAGACTCGGCTCTTTCCAACGAGAGAGAAGATCGAGATGTACTCCGGCGTTGTTGACCAGCACGTCGATGGAACCGCCGGTGGTGGTCGCCACCCGGGACGCGAACGCGGCGATGGACCGCTTCGACTGCAAATCCAGTGGATGGCCCTCGACCTGGGCACCGTCCACGCGACCGCGGATCGCGTCGGCGGCCGCCTCGACG
>JBATTM010000175.1:0-2670 GCA_049670545.1 Polyangiales bacterium | reverse complement strand
GCCCGTCAGATCCTCGAGGGCGGGGACCCGCCACCGATCGAAGCGTACCCTCCTGCACTTCGGCGGCGGCAGGGGGTCGAGGTCTTGGTCATGCTGCGCGCGTTGACGGGGCCCCGGCTATGGCGCTCCGCGCGCGCAGAGTCCATTGCGGAGGGGCTGAACATGGCGGCTCTCGCTGCACGCAAGCGTTGGGAGGAACGCCGTGAGACGATGGGCGGGCCACTCGAGGAACGCCTCGAACAGCTCGACGTCGAGGTCGCACTGCTCATCGACGACGGGACCATCGCCCCGACGGCCACGTCGCTGATCGATCCGATGGTCAAACCCGTCCACGGGGTGGCCTACGAGCAGCCAAGTCGCTGGCGATATCTGCTGCCCGTGGCGACGCACGCCGAAGCCAGCCCGACCGAGGCCTACCATGTGCTCTTCGTCGACAACGGGCTGCCGAGCGAGAGCTTCGGCCGCGCCGACCTGCGGCTCTATCGCACAAGGATGAAAACGCTCTCGATCGACTACGGCTCTGCGGGCTCGAATCGCGCCGCCGACCCCTCAGGCTCCGCCCGGTCACCGGTGCTCGAGGGCGGTGACAAGGTATCGAACGACGGCTCGTCTTCCTCGGCCGGCAACAGCACGACGAACGTGGTCCCGAATCCCTGACGGCTTCGCACGTCGATGCGGCCGCCGGCCTCCGATACGATTCGCTGCGAAATGGCCAGCCCCAGCCCCGTGCCCTGCTGTTTGGTGGTCACGAACGGCACGAAGAGGTTCGCAAGGAGCCCAGGCGCGATCCCCGGGCCCGTGTCACGGACGCTGATCTGCACCCATCGATGGGCTCCTCCGCCGATACGGAAGCGATCTTGGGTGCGGGTTTCGACGAAGATCTCTCCTCCTCCACTCATCGCCTGCACGGCGTTTTGCACGAGGTTGATCAGCACCTGGCGAAGGTGCTCGATGTCGATGCGAACCCGCGGGAGGTCATGGTCGACGGTCACGTGAAGTGAGACGTTCGACGCGTCGCACTCGGGGCGCAATAGCAGAAGGGTGCGCTGCACGGCCGAGTTGACGAAAATGGGCTCTGGGTCCGTGTGGGCGGGTCTTGCATAATCGAGGAAGGAGCTCACGACGCGATTCAAGCGGTCGACCTCGTCGACGATGATGTCGAGGAACTCTCGGCTCTCCTCTGGGCTCTGGTCGGTCTCCGCCAGATACTGGGCGCTTGCCTTGATCGCGCCGAGTGGATTGCGAATCTCGTGCGCGAGCCCCGCGGCCATCTCGCCAAGCGCCGCGAGGCGGTCCTTCTCTTTCATCTGCTGGTAGAGTTCGGAGTTCTCGAGTGTGACGGCCACCTGTGCGGCAAGGCCGGCGAGCAGCTGGACTTCTTCGGGCGAAAACGCGTCTCGGAGGCGGTCGTCGCGAATGGTCAGGAGGCCAAAGAGGTGCCCCGCTTCACCCCGAACCCCGAGGCACACGGAGGCTTGCAGCGCACGCAAGATGACCGCCACGTCGTGCAGTGTTTCGGCTTCTCGATCATCCCCGCGCTCGCGGCACTCCTCGAGCTCCCGTTCGGTGGTTTCGAGGACGACGGTGTCGGTGGTCGCGAGTCGGTCGAGCAACGGGCGGGCAGGGGCCATCTCGATGCGCTCCGGCGAATCTGGGCCAAACGAGTGCGTGGCGATGAAGCTGAGGCCGTCGTGCTCGAGCAGGTAGAGAGCGCCCTGCGTGAAGCGAGGAGACCCCCCAAGCCCCTCCATCATGGCCGTGCCGAGTTCGTCGATGTCGAGAATGTGGGTCAGCGACCGGCGGAGGCCATGGATCGTTTGCTCGAGCTCGAATCGCTCGTGGAAAAAGACCTGTGAGATCCACTGCTGAACGCGCGCGCGGACCGGGTCGAACAGGATCAGCACGACGAACGCCGACACGACGATGTGGAGGAAGAGTTGACCTCCAGACACCATCTGCATCAGCCACAGGAGCACCGCGAGCATGAAGGCGAGCGCGGTCAGGACCCCAAGCCGCCCCGCGAGCTCGTAGAGGTCGATCAAGCGGTAATGCATGATCGACTGCGATAGGGCGTACAGGAACACGAGGATGAGGATCGTTCCGACGGGTGGAATGTCGACGCCCACGTATGCGGGGAGATACTCGACCAAAGTGAAGATGCCGCCGAGGCCACCCACCAGTGCGATGTAACGAAGCCGCGCACCTTCGACCCTCGACGCGGTTTCGAACCCGAGCTTGTAGAGGTAGCCGAGGGCGAGCGTCAGGAAGACGATGACGTAGAGGAGCAGCCCTCCCACCACGACTCCGTGGCCGTAGTAGGGCGTGAGCATCACGCCGAGCAAGACGACGGCAGCGACCACCGATGCGCGCCCGACGGCACGGGTACGATCGGTCTCCCAAGGCACCATCACACCGAAAAAGCGGACGGCGGAGAGCGGGAGAAGGACGCCGCAAATGAGATTGAACCGCTCCCAAAACGGCACCCGGCCTGTGACCCCGAGGATGAAGTTGCTTACGTACCAAAGGGCGGTGTTGATCGCGAGGATGCCGAACAGCCAATGGGCCCGCTGCCGGTGCGGTCGCAGGAGTACGCTGGCCGCGAGCGCGACGCACAGGAGAGCCGCGATGAACGAGGTCTGCGTACGCGCATCCATGGGCGGAGCGTAACAG
>JBATTM010000174.1:0-6596 GCA_049670545.1 Polyangiales bacterium | reverse complement strand
GGGAGCGAGCGTACTTGGCCGTGTGTCTCGCCAGTCGCGACGGGTCCCGATCGTGAGCACGCCCGTCGCCTGCGCCCGCCGTCCCGTCTCCCGGTACTAAACCCAGATGTCGGTCGCTGTGGCGGAGCTTGGGGTCAGGTCGAGTCGGACGTGGTGGCGGCGCATGGCGCCATCGCGGATTCGGTGGCGTGGAACCTCAGCGGCGTTGATGTAGAGGGTGCCGTCGTTGACGATCTGGCCTGGGCGATTCTTTCCCTTCTTGGTCCGGCGATGCATGTGGCCCGCGACCGTTGCGAGGACGCGTCTGCCTTGCGACTTCGCGTACCCGATCGCTTCTTCGAGATCGCGGTCGCCCCAGTCTTCTTCCTGCTTGCGAAAATCGCATCCCCAGATCGAATCGGCCCGGTCCCCGAGCCCTGATGGGCCGTTGTGTGCAAGGACCACGATGGGAGAGTCGTCGCCTTCGTCGACGAGAGCCTTGATTCGCGCGCTCGACGCGTCGAGCGAATCGACCCCGAACTTCGTGGTGAGATAGCGTTCGCAGGCGACGCGCCGCCCCCCGATCGAGTGCGGTCGTCCGACCACCAGATTGATGGGCAGGCCCGCGAGATCGAGTCTGCGCCGGGCGAACGCGACGAGATCGACGTCGCCAAGTGCGAGGCCGAGCGCTCGACACCGCCAATCTTGGCCTCGGCAAAACGCGTGCCGCAGCCGATGCGCGCCGGGCGCGATTTCGGCCCCGAGCTGGAGTGCGTGCAGACCGTCGTGATTGCCTGGAATACACAGGGCGGGGATCCGAAGTGTGCGGATTGATCGAGCGACGTGGAGCCCGCGGATCTGTGTGTACGCGGCGATATCGCCCACGAAAAGAAGCAGGTCGTAGCCGCTGTGATTGAAGAACTCGACGTCTTGCCCGTCCCAAAACAGATGGACATCCCCGATGACTCCAATCGTCGCCGCTTGCGTGGCTACGTCGTTCATGGGACGAAACCTAGCGGAACTCGCGAATCGCGCGAGGCAGAACCAAGCCTTCCATGACCGTCCCCAACATCCCCCATCGCGAGCCCGCCTTCGTGTTGGTCTTGAGCATCCTCACCTTCGGCCTGTACCTCCCGTTCTGGTACCATGGCGTCTACGACGACCTCCGTGTTCTCGATGGCGACACGCCCACCGGGCGGGGATTCTGGCTCGACTTTCTGTTCGTGATCATCACGTTCGGCGTCTACGGCATCTGGGTCGACTACAAGATCTCTTTGCAGATCGCCGAATTCGAAGAGAAGCAAGGCCTCGGCCCCGCCCAAGACACCTCGATGATTGCCGTCATCCTCGATGTTGCTGCGTATTTCACGGTCTTCTTCACCAACTTCGTGACCAGCGCGATCCAGCAAGATCAGCTCAACCGCCTGGTCGAACGACTCGGTGGATCCCTTCCAAGCGATCCGGTTCTGTACGCGCCGATCGAATGACCGGCGACACCCGTCTCGCGATCTTCGTGGGCGGAAAGTCCGCTCGGATGGGTACCGCCAAAGGTTTGCTCGCGACTCCGGGTGGTGGGCCTCCGATTCTCGAGCGCTTGGTCAGGCTCGGAATCGAACGAGGCCTCGACCCCTTGCTGGTGGGAAACCGTAGCCCGTATCTCGATCTCGCGGTCGTCGCGACGGTGCCGTCGGTCGCGGATGATCCAGTTGGAGCGGGTCCGCTTGGCGGCTTGCGGGCCGCGTTGTACTTCGCTCGCGCGCAGGGGGGGGTCGCTCACCTCATCGCGGTCGCGTGCGACATGCCGTTCGTCAACGCCGAAGCGCTCCAGGCGCTGTCGGATGCCGAGAAAGCTGGCGCAGTCGTCGCACCCCGCCGTGCGGACGACGCGCCTTGGGAACCGATGCTTGCGCGGTATCGCGTCGACGCTGTCATTCCGCCGCTCGATGCGTTGCTCAAATCGGGCGGACGCTCGTTTCAACGACTGTTCGAGTCACTCGACGTTCGGCGGCTCGCCTCCACCGAGGCTGTCCAACACGCCCTGCAGGACTGGGACACGCCTGCCGACGTGGTGCCTTGAGACCACCCTGCTAAGCTCGCGCGATGACCGACGTCTCCGAGGCGCTCCGCGACACGTTGCTTGCATTGACCGCGATTCCCAGTCCGATCGGTGAGGAAGCGGCGCTGTGCGATCATGTCGAGACCCGGCTTGGGCGTACGCTCGGGGCGTCTGCGATCAGTCGGTTTCACGACAGCCTGATCGTGCGTGCAGCGCCGCATCCAGGCGCTCCACGGATTGGCCTCGTCGGTCACCTCGACACCGTGCGCACCCAGCATGACGGCCCTGCTCGTGTCGAGGGCAACAAGTTGTTTGGCGCCGGTGCCGCGGACATGAAGTCCGGGCTTGCGATCATGATCGAGCTTGTCGAGCGCCTCGATCTCGACGCCCTTCCGGTCGAGTTGACACTGATTTTCTACGAACGTGAAGAGGGGCCCTTCGAAGAGAACAGGCTTGGCCCCATCCTCGAGGCCTACCCGGATCTCCACCAACTCGACCTCGCCGTGTGCCTCGAACCGAGCGACAACCAGTTACAGCTCGGGGCGATGGGCTCGGTTCACGCAACCTTGGTGTTTCACGGCCAGACGGCCCATAGCGCGCGCCCGTGGCAAGGGGACAACGCCCTCTACAAAGCGGCCTCCTTTCTACAGGTTCTCGCGGCGCGTGAGCCCCATGATGTCGAGCTCGATGGCTACGTGTTTCGCGAGGTCATCACGCCCACCCTCATCTCCGGAGGCCGCGCACGAAACGTCGTTCCCGGTCGCGCAGAGATCAACGTCAACTATCGCTTCGCTCCCGGACGGACGCCAGAAGACGCAGTCGCCGACCTTCGCACACTTGCGGGCGATGCCTGCGAAGTGCAGCCGACCGACATGTCACCCTCGGGGCGCCCCCATGCGGACAACCCGTTGGTGCAGCGCTTGATCACCTGCGGCGTGTCCGAGGTGAAGCACAAGCAGGCCTGGACCGATGTCGCCCGCTTCGACAGCATCGGCGTACCCGGCGTCAACCTCGGCCCCGGCACCGCCGCCCAAGCTCATCAACCCAACGAATACACCGAACTCGACAAACTCGCCCACGGCTACACCATCTTCGAACGCTTCCTCACGCAAAAAGGGGACAGTCCCCTTTAGGCAAGGGTTATTTCTTACACTCGGCGAAGGCCTTGAAGCCGCGCGCGGGCGAGTTGATTCGGGTGGTTTTCTCTTCGGTGGCTTTCGGCCCAACCGTGAGTGCAAGGCGAGGCGTGGGATCCACGTTAGACCACACTTCGCATTGGAGCGTCGCTTCGCAGCGATTCGTCACGATGACGACGTGGTTGTAGCCAAGCGCGGCATAGCGGGCTTCGCCACGCACGCTGTAACAATTCTTGACGGAGTCGCCGTTCTCGTCCGCTCGAAGCGGCGCGGCGGGCGTCACCATGAGAACGGCGAACGCCGCGATGACCAAAGATCTGACGGTGGATTGCATGATGACTACCATTGTCCGCACATGAAGACGATCGGCAAGTTCTCACTATTCATCGCATTGCTGGCACTCGTGGTGGTTCTCGGTTGCACCAAGAAGAAGCCACTGCCGCCCCCGAGTGCGGAGCCCGTGAATGCGGCCGAAACCGACCCGGAAGAAGAAGAACCCGGGTCCGTCGAATCGCGCTGCTTTGATGGAGACCCCGCTGCCTGCGACGAACTCGGCCACTGAGAATTAACCCCTCGTAAAAGGGGACAGTCCCCTATTTGCTGGGTTCGATGGTTTTGATGCTGAGTTCGAGGAGCTGCTCGGGGTCGACGGGTGAGGGGGCTTGCGTCATCAGGTCGTTCGCGCGTTGGGTCTTTGGAAACGCGATCACGTCTCGGATCGATTCCGTCTCGGCAGCCAGCATCGCGATGCGGTCCATTCCGAATGCGATTCCTCCATGAGGAGGCGCCCCGTAGTTCAATGCATCGAGGAGGAAGCCGAACTGGTCTCGCGCCTCTTCGTCGCCGAGGCCGATGACCTCGAACACCTTCTTCTGCACCTCGGGGTCGTGCAGTCGAATCGAACCGCCTGCGATCTCGAATCCGTTGAGGACCAAGTCGTACCGATAGCAAAGAACGTTGCCTGGGTCTGTATCGAGCAGTTCGATGCATTCGTCGTGGGGGCGCGTGAACACGTGATGTGCTGCATCCCAGCGTTTCTTCTCTTCGTTGCGTTCGAACAGTGGCGGATCCACGACCCACAGGAAATTCCACTCGCCGCCGCTGCCGGTCTCTGGAATCACGCCGAGCTTTCGCGCGACGTGAAGTCGAAGATTGGCCATCACCGTGTGGACCTTCTGCGTCGGCCCAAACTGAAACAGAATCAGGTCGCCATCCTTGGCACCCACGAGCTCGTTCGTGGCCGTCCGGAACTCGTCCGTCACCATCTTCGCAAGCGGGCTCTGCACCCAGCTTCCGTCCGCATCGACCTTTGCGCGCGCGAGGCCCTTTGCCCCCATCTGCCGCACGAATTTCTCGAGCGCGTCGAGGTCTTTGCGCGAGAAGCCGTGGCCCGCGGGCACCACCATCGCCTTCACGATCTCGGTCGGAAGGTCTCGTCGGTACTCCTTGTCTGCAAACTTCTTCGCAATCGGCTCCAGCATTCCGATCCCGCCCCCGCCATGCTCGATGACGAGATCCGTGAGGTCGACATGCTCCATTGCGAACCGCTTGTCGGGCTTGTCGTTGCCGTATTTCTCCATGGATTCCGCGAACGGAAGCCGCGGAAACGCGCGTTCCGGATACAGCGCCTCGAGGTCGATTCCGAGAACTTCCTTCCACAGTCGAAACACGAGCCCCTCGATCACCCCGAACAAGTCGTCCTGGTTGATGAACGACATCTCCACGTCGATCTGCGTAAACTCGGGCTGCCGATCGATGCGGAGGTCTTCGTCGCGGAAGCAACGCACCAGCTGGTAGTATTTGTCGTACCCGGCGACCATCAGCAGCTGCTTGTAGAGCTGCGGGCTCTCTGCGAGTGCGTAGAACTGCCCACCGTAGAGGCGCGACGGCACCAGAAAGTTGCGAGCGCCACCTGGCGTGTATCGCACCATGAACGGCGTCTCGACCTCCACGAAACCCTCGCCGTGGAAGTAGCTGCGCGTCTCATGGTTCAGGCGGCTTCGCATCAGCAGATTTTTTTGCAGCGAAGGGCGTCGCAGATCGAGGTAGCGGTACTCGAGGCGCTTGTCCTCGTGGGTTGAGATTCCGTCTTCGATCTCGAAGGGTGGCGTGTCAGCCTTGTTGAAGACCGTCGCTTCCATCGCAATCACCTCGATCGCGCCCGTTGCGAGCCGCGGATTTCGCAGGCTCGTCCCGTCGTCCTTGGTCCCGCGGTCACGGACTTTCCCTCGAATCCCGAGCACCCACTCCGATCGAGCCCGATCAGCCGTCTCGAACGCCTCCTTCGAGCTCACCTCGGGGTCAAACATGACCTGCGTCAGGCCATCGCGGTCCCGGAGATCGATGAAAATGCACCCGCCGTGGTCGCGGCGGTTCTGCACCCACCCAAAGAGGATGGTTTCCTGGTCGATGTGGGTGTCTCGCAGCTCGCCGCAAGAATGTGTGCGCTTCAGCTCATCGATAAAACGGGCCACTTTCGGCCTCCTTGCCGGCCCGAACCTGTGGGCGGTGCGGGAAGGTAGCCGGCCCGGTCACGACGTCAAGTGAGGGGTTTCTCCCGCATGTACAGGCAGTTGCGCTCGGGCCGCCCGCCGTAGACAATGGCCCCCGGGGACACGGAGCAGGGAGATATGGCTGCCGACGATATCGAGTGCCACGTTTGTGGCGCTGCCAACACCAAGGGGACGAAACGCTGTGGCTCGTGTGGGGCCCGCCTCACCGAGTTACTCGTCGAGGTCAGCGAAGAAGAGGCGCACGCGCGACGCCATCAACCCGACGAGTTCGAGTGGCGATGGGTCGCGATCTCGTTCGGGCTCTTCATCGTGATGGCCGCGATATTCGTTGGGCTCCTTCCTTTGATCATTCCGCCCTACGACCCCCAAGGTTTCTCCGGGATCATGATCACGATTGTTCTGTGGTTCATTGGCGCCGCCGCGGTCAACTACATCTCGCCGGGCAAGAATTTCCTCGAGCCGCCTGCGGGTGGTTTCCTCGCAGCGATTCCCACCATGGCCTATCTGTCGGGGATCGCGGATGTCTACCAACTATCGATCGGCGCGTACGTGCTCGGCACGCTGATGGCGACGATGATGGCGTTGATGGGTGCGTTCGTGGGGAACCTTCTGAAGAACAGCGATTCCGCGCCAAGGCGTCCTCGCAAGAAGAACTCCCGGCGCCCGAAGGCAGCCTAGGCGCAAAGGCGGCCGGGCGAACTTAGAGCGTATCTAGATGCGCTCTAGAGCCGCAGCCGGAGCGCGAACCCCGGAATCAACGCGACGCCATTCCTTCGGAGTCGGCTTCCGTCCGGGTCTCCGATCGACCAATGCTCGTACGCCGCGGTCAGTTCCACCAGGGCGTGAAAACGCCGCACGCCAAGCGCCATCCCGACGACGGGCCCGATGCGAACCCCCCAACCGGTTTCGAGG
>JBATTM010000173.1:0-4774 GCA_049670545.1 Polyangiales bacterium | reverse complement strand
CCGCAACGTCATCCGTGTCAGTGGGGCCACTCCTTCGGCGACAATCGCGGCCAGCGCAGAAGGATTGCGGGGGTCCCCAAGAGCTCGAATGGCGTCGAATGTCCCGCGGACGCGGAGTCCTGTCACTAGATCGACCGCGATGCCCCAAGCTCGCGTCGCTGCGCCCCGATCGACGGAACCGAGGAACGCGACAGTGCAATGCAGGTCGTCCGGGTGGAACGCGCGGACACGCGCCGGAGGACTCTCGAGGTCGAGCCCCTCTACTTGCATTGGAAATCCGATGAACCAATTAGGGGTCACCCCCGAAGTCTAGACGCAACCCTCGCCCTCGCGATACCCATGTCGATCGTCGAAACGTTCCAACAATCCGCACTTGCGCACCCGCTGTACACGTGGGCGATTCTCGGCGTGGTGGTGGTCGGAACGCTGGCCTTCTTCGTGTTGTTGTTCATTTCGGCGCCCTACGGGCGGCACATGCGGGACGGCTGGGGCCCCACGATGAACGCCACGGCGCTCTGGGTATTGATGGAAGCGCCATCGCCCATCTCGTTCGCCGTCGTGTATTTCATGTCGGACAACGCCTTCAAGCCTGTCCCGCTGATCCTTCTCGCCATGTATATGGTGCACTACGTCTATCGCTCGTTCATCTATCCGTTTCGGATGCGGGGCGGACATAAGAAAAAGCCTGTCCTGACCGCTGGGTTGGCCATCGCCTTCAACGTCGCGAACGGATCGACCAATGCGTTCGCGATCACAGAGCTGGCGCCGCACCTTCTCGACACGGCGTGGCTTTCAGATCCGAGGTTCATCGTTGGCGTCGTGTTGTTCGCAGCGGGTTTCGGCATCAACCAACAATCAGACTCAATCCTTCGCAACCTTCGCAAGCCGGGCGAGAGTGGCTACAAGATTCCCTACGGAGGGTTCTTTCGTTGGGTCTCGAGCCCGAACTACTTCGGCGAGCTCGTCGAATGGGCAGGATTCGCGATCGCCGCCTGGACTGTCCCCGCACTGGTCTTCTTCTTCTTCACCGCATCCAACCTCGTTCCACGGGCGTTTTCCAACCACCGCTGGTACCTCGACAACTTTGGCGACTACCCAAAAGAGCGCCGTGCGGTGTTTCCGTTTCTGCTGTAGCGCCGTTGGCTTGCATCTGGTGCCCAGTTGACGCGACAATGGCCCCTGACACGGGCTAGTTGTCGTCGGGGAGGGATGCACGTTGGCCGAGCAGGATTCGAGCAGAGGCAGAAATCCGTCAGACTTGTTTCAAGTCGAAGACGCGTCGCCATCGATTTCACCGGTCGAGAAGATCGTTCTTCCTCCTGAGGAACAGCTGAAGCGGCGCGTCCAACGTCTGGTGCTGGCCGCGATCGCCGCCGCACTGCTGCTCTACCTCGGGTATCTCGTCATGGGTTGGATCCATGCGAACAGGGTCAGCTCCGCGCTGGATGCCGTCATCGAGGATGCGACCCCCTCCTCGATCGAGAACGCTCTGATGCTCGTTCGCGACGATCCAGACGACCGCGTTCGCGCAAGGCTGCTCGCGACGGCGGCGATTGGCGGGGATTCAGACGGCCTCGAGGAAGCCAAGGCAATCCTGGAGAAGTCGACCGCTGAGAACGACCCCGACGAACGTATCGCACGCATCTACGTGCTGCTCGCGGAAGGCGATGCACGAGGGGCCTACGCCGAAGCCGAGCGTCCCGCCAAGTACGTGGATCAGAAAGACGCGTTTCTCCGGGGCCGCGCGATGACAGCAGTCGCGCGGGGACAACTGTCCCAGGCATTGACCGACGCAGCGAGTGCTGCCGAGTTGCATCCCGAGGCCCCCGAGCCGACCGCGCTTCTTGCGTTCGCCACATGGAGGACCCAAGGCGCGGACGCCGCGCTCGCATTGCTCGATACGGTGGAGAGACGAACCCCCGCGGTCCAAACGCTTCGGGCCAGGATCGTGGGAATCGGTCAGGGGAACGCTGCAGAGGCGCTCGCTCTCACCGAGAGCGTTCAAGAAGACACAGACGCGACACAGGTGCAGCGCGCGTGGGCGCAGCTCGTCGAGGGTACGCTCGCATATCGTGCCGGCGCCGTCGGCTCGGCCTCCACGCATGCACGGGAGGCGGCCAAGACGGAAGCGCTTGTCGACGAATCCCTGATCGTGAGCACCGCGCAGTTGCTGCTTGCTCTCGGGCAACAAGACGACGCGGCGAAGTTGCTCAAACGACTTTCGAGTGGGCCTTCGTCCGATCTTTCGAGCCGAGCACATGTGATCGCGTGGTGGTATGCGCGAGCGGGAGATCCGAAAGCGGGGCTCGCCACCCTGTCTGGTGCTGGTTTGGGGCCAGAAAAACCAGTGGATTCCGCGTTCCGCGCCCTGGCGCTCGCGGAACTTGCCACGCAAGCGTCGAGGGATGCTGAACGACAGCGCGCAGAAACTCTCTATCGCCGCGCCCTCGATGACCCGACCTGGGGCATCGCAGCGACCGAGGCACTCGCGCAGATGCTCGCAGAGGATGGCCGGGCCGACGAAGCGATCACAGTCTTGGAAACGGGGTTGGCGACGTACCCGAACCATCTGGCGTTGGTCGACGCAGCGACGGAAACGTACCTTGCACTCGGAGACATCTCGAAGGCAGACGCGCTCACGACGGCGGCACTCGAGGCTTTTCCGGAGGAGGGGTGGGCACACGGAAGTCGAGCCCGGGTCCATTTGGCGACACGTGATCCCGCCGCTGCCGCAGGGGAGCTCGAGCGCGCGGTCGCGTTGAGTACAGAGGACGCCGGCCTTCATGCCTTGCGAGGTGACGCGACACGCGCGGTGGGTGACACGCATGCCGCAGCTGCAAGCTACGAGGAAGCTCTCGACCTTCAGCCAACCGAGCCACGCGCACTGTCTGGGCTGCTTGGCCTGTCGATCGACATGGGCGACTTCACGCAAGCGGCGGACGTGATGAAGAAGATGGACGACGCCAACGTGCGAAGCCTGCGCGCCGATCAGCAGCGCCTGCGCTACTTGGTGCGTACCGGGGCCGGCCAGAGCGGCGTGTCGCAAATGCGCGACGCGGTCGCTCGCCACGGAAAAAACGAAGGCCTCCGACTGGTCGGCGCCCGCATTTACTTGCAGGCCGAGCAGTACTCCAACGCCTCCAGCTACTTTCAGCAAGCCAAACGGCTCGGTGCCGACCCGCGTACCGCTGAAACCGGCCTGGCGCTCGCACAGGCGTACGCCCGCCGTCGCCTAGGCGCCGAGAAAACCCTCGAACGCGCGGCGGAGGTGCCGAAAGACGCCACCGAGCCGCCACCTCCACCGTCTACGTGGGTGCAGGCAACTGAATTGGTCGTCAAAGCCCATCTCGCGCTCGCGGACGAGAAGCGAGGGCTTGCCGTGCGGTACGGAAGGCGCGCTTCCGAACTCGTACCCAACGACGCCGACGTGTTTCTTCTTCTTGCCGATATCGAGGAAGACCGGGAACGCGCTTCCGATGCGGAGTTGCGGAGGGCTTCCAGTGCACCGATTCCCATGCCGGTAGCGCTCGGTAGGCTTGCAGTGCAGCTCGGGCCCACCGAAGAAGGGTGCCGGGCCGCGAAGGCGTACCTCTCGGCCAACCGCAACGGCAAGTTCGGGAGGAAGGCGCGCGACGTGACGCGCCAATGTAGTGCCAACGAGCCCTGACTACTCGGAGTCAGCGAGCAAGGTCGACACACGATCGATAGCGTCGATGTACTCGCTGACCATCTCCTCGACGACCTGACGCGCTGACTTTCGTGTATTCATCTGCCCGACGACCTGGCCGACAGGAGTGCCCAGCAGCGCGGCCGAGCCCTCTACCCCGCTCTGGGCAAACCGGGTGATTCGCTGGGTCGCCTCGGCGGTCGCCATGAACTGAAGCGGCATGGGGAGATACCCCGGGCACTCCGGATCTTCGTCCCAAGCGCGGGTGTATTCGGTCTTGAGCTGACGCGCGGGCTTGCCGCTGATGCAACGCGATCGAATCGTTTCCGTCGAGTCGGCGACGAGGAGTTTGTCGACGAGCGACGGAATCGAATCGGACTCTTCGGTGGTCAGCCAAATCGACCCTGTCCACACGCCTTGTGCGCCCATGGCAATCGCTGCGGCCATTTGCCGACCCGAACCGATGCCACCCGCACCGAGCACCGGGGTTGGCGCGACAGCATCGACGACCTGCGGCAGCAAGACCATCGACCCAATTTCACCGGTGTGGCCACCCGCTTCGTAGCCAGACGCGATCACGATGTCGACGCCCGCGTTCTTCTGCTTGATCGCCTGGCGGACGGTGCCGCACAGCGCAGCCACGACGACGCCCTTGTCGTGAGCCTGGCTGATGATGTCTTCGGGGGGCGGCCCGAGCGCGTTGGCGATGAGCGCGATCGGGTGCTTCATGGCCACCTCGAAGTGCGCGCGACCGCCACTGGCCGACCAGCCGAGCAAGCCTTCGATCTCTTTCACGTCATCGGGAAGAGGGGGCACCCCGTTTCGGTTGAGCAAGTCGTTGATCCACTTACGATGCGCCGGCGTGATCATCTCTTCGAGCTGATCCTTGGTAATGTCACCTTGGTCGCGCCCGATGTATTTGGCCGGGATGACTGTATCGACGCCGTAGGGTTTGCCGTCGACGTGCTCGTCGATCCAGTCGAGCTCCAGCTCGAGCTGCTCAGGGCTGTACGCGACCGCCCCCAACACACCAAGCCCACCCGCCCGACTCACCGCAGCCACCACATCCCGGCAGTGACTGAACGCAAAGATCGGAAACTCAATCCC
>JBATTM010000172.1:0-2000 GCA_049670545.1 Polyangiales bacterium | reverse complement strand
GGTCAATGCGACCCGCGCAGTCGCGGCTGGTGTCGGATGCATGGCGGTGGTGCGGATCGGGTTGTGGCGGCCGCTAGAGAACCGGCGCCCCGCGATGATCCTGCTCGGCGCCATGGCCGTGCTGTCGGTCGCTTCCTTCTACAATCTCGGGTTTCCGCAGTTCTGGGACAACGAGGCCCGGCGTCCCACTTTTGTGCACGGGCATGATCTTCGAGTGTACTTCCCGACGGCCAAGTACTTCGACGAGCTCGGCTACGATGGTGTGTATCTCGCGAGCGTGCAGGCCTACAGCGAAGACCGCCTCGACGGCACGCTTCGCGGCATCGAAGACATCGAGGTTCGTGACCTTCGCGACTACGAGATGCGCGCGGTCGAGGAGATCGAACCCGAGATTCGGGCCGTGCGGTCACGTTTTTCTCCCGAGCGATGGGAGGGATTCAAACGAGACATGGCCTACTTCTGGCGATCGATGGGCGAGCGCGGGTACTTCGACAGCCTCCGCGACCACGGAGGCAACGCGACACCGGCGTGGCTGTGGATCGCACACGTGCTCTACGGATCGGCGGATGCCGAAGACGCGGTCTTCTGGCGCTGGGGGTTGCTCGATCCGTTGCTGCTGCTCGCGTTGTTCTTGGTCGCGTGGCGAACATTCGGGCTCCGCGCCGCCTTGGTGTCGATGATCGTGTTCGGAGGGACGACGTTCTACCAACTCGGGAGCAACTGGGGCGGTGCGACCCTCCGCAACGACTGGATGGTCTTGCTCGGTTTTGGGATCTGCGCGCTCGCTGTGCGCAGGGACTTCCTCGCGGGGGCGCTGCTTGGCTGGAGCGCCATGATCCGTGCTTTCCCGGCGGTTGCATTGGTGTTCGTGGCCGCATGGTTCGGCCTCGTTTGGTTTCGGGCCCGATCCTCCCACGCAAACGCGTCGGTCGTGCGCACGGTGATCGCGCCTTTCGCCCAGCTCGTCGCCGGCGTATTGGCGATCGTTCTCGTCCTCGGGGTCGCCTCTTCTGCCACATTCGGATTCGAGGAATCTTGGGTTGCTTGGGGCGAGAAGATCGGTGTCCACGTCAACGACCCCAACGTGAACCACGTCGGACTCACAGCGCTTGTCGGATACAAGACCGACAACCTCTGGGACAACCTGCGTGACCGGGGAGAAGACCCGAGGCTCTGGAAGCCACTCACCCGACAGACCGTCCGCGAGCGTTGGTGGATTCGTGCGATAGGGGTCTTGATCTTCATGGGGCTGGCCGTGGTCGCGACGGCGCGCAACCGCCTTGCAGACGCCGCGATCCTCGGAACCATGATGATTCCGGTCATCTTCTACCCATCCAACTACTATCTCCACTGCCTGTTCCTGTGGCCGCTGCTTCTCGCGCGGAAGGAGCGCGACGTCGATCGCGACTGGGCGGTGATCGCCACCACCCTCCTCGCGTTGTGCGCCGCGCAGTGGTTTGGATGGCTCATCCCAGGTCGGTATGGTCAGTTCTTGGTGTGGAGCGGCATGTTGCTGATCGCCATGCTCGTGGTTTTGATCGTCGCTGCACGACACCACCCCACCCCAGCGCCGCAAACTCTCGAAAAAGGATGACTTTCGGTTTCACACCGCTATGCCCGTCGTGTACGTTGCCGGCAAGCAAGGAGGGGGAATGTTCAAACCGAAGCACGTGATTCCAACACTGGCGGCCGCCGTATTGTCGCTCAACGGCTGCGGAGACGACAGCGGTACCGGAGGAACCGCGGGCACAGGGGGGACAGGCGCCACCGGGGGGACAGGCTCGAACGCCCTGGAGGCGGCCGAAGCGTTCTGCCGGAACCTCACCGACTGCTACATGGAAACCGAGTACGCATACACCAACTGCGTCGAGTACTACTACGGCTACACCGTGGCCGCGGGCGACGAGTTCGGGCAGGCTTGCGCATCCGCATTCATCACCTACTTCGACTGCGTCGCAGGCCTCACCTGCGAAGTGCTTGGCGGGGACGAAGTCACCGCC
>JBATTM010000171.1:0-1920 GCA_049670545.1 Polyangiales bacterium | reverse complement strand
CCCCACCGAGGTTGCCAGCGTGGACCGTGCTGGTGATGAATATGAGCGACTCGGCCGTGCCTGCGTCTGCGCCTGCGTCGGTGCCCGCGTCCGTCCCTGCGTCTTCCATCCCTGCATCCGCGCCTGCGTCGGTGCCGGCGTCCGTCCCGCCGTCCGCGATCGGAATGCCACCTGACTCTCCACACGCAATGGTCGCGAGGCTGAGAACCAAGAGCAGCGCGATCCGTGGACGGTTTCCCAAGAGAGCTCGAGCGTTGTGACAGATCTTCGTCATCGAGATGATTGTGGCTGCGTTCATCCGGTTCGCAAGCGAGCCCGGGATCTTCCTTTGAAGCCCGGGCTTGCGTCGCGCTACACTCCGCCCATGGGCAAGACCTTCGATCGAATCGACGACGACATCCGTGGCTTCATGGAATCGCAGCGACTGTTCTTCGTCGCGACGGCACCTCTCGACGATGATGGGCTGATCAATGTGTCCCCGAAAGGCCTCGACGGTACGTTCGCCGTAGTCGACGAGCAGACCGTCGCGTATCTCGATCTGACCGGAAGCGGCGTGGAGACGATTGCACATGTGAAAGAAAATGGGCGAATCTGCCTCATGTTCTGCGCGTTCGAAGGGCGACCTCGGATCATTCGCATCCATGGGCGCGGGACGGTCGTCGAGCGCGGAGACCGACGGTTCGCCGATGCGATCGCACCCTTCCACGAGTACGTCGGTGCGCGTTCTGTCGTGCGGGTCGAAGCGACGCGGATCAGCGAGTCCTGCGGCTTCGGTGTCCCCGAGTTCGAGTTTCGCGCCAATCGCGATCAGCTCACACGTTGGGCGGATCAAAAAGGCGAAGCCGGCGTGCTCGAGTACCAGGCGGAGCGCAACGCTGCGAGTCTCGACGGGCTTCCCGGTGTGGGTGGGGGCGTTGCTGGCCCCGACTAGGGGGAGCGCAGGAGATCCCCGTTGATGACGATCAGGTTGCCCACGTCGATCGACGCGGGATCGACTCCATTGCCGAGCATCTCGTTGGTGACGATGTCTTGTTGGCCGTCCCCGTCGATGTCGCCACCTGCTGCGCTGTAGCAGATCATGTCGCCTCGATCCGCATCAACGGTGCCTTGCGCTCCCAGAATCGTCGTGATCAGGACGTCGCTCTCGTCGATCGTGTCGAGGTCACGTAGATCGATTTCAGCGGGCCAGCCGCCGTCTTGACCGAAGAGGACGTGAATCGTGCCCGCGATCGAGCGCCCATCGGGGCTTGCCTTTGGAGACCCGGTCGCGAGATCTCCGATCCCGTCGCCATCAAAGTCTCCGATGACGGTCGTGTCGGCGGAGATGTAGCCCGCGGCGGCGCCGAGAAGCGTGGTCACCCTCAGCTCGCTTGGAACCGCACCCATGTCGAAGTCCAAGCCGCGTAGCGAGGCTGCGTCATAGAACACATGGCCGACTCCGGACATGGGACGACTGTCGCTTGACAGGTCTCCCGCCAGATCCCCGACGAAGAGATCTGCGCGGTCGTCACCATCGAAGTCGACGCCGCCGTTCAACTCTTCGCCAAAGGAACGATGCAGCACGGATCCGTCGATCCTCGTGCGTGCACCTGGTGTGTCGCCGAGGTCGATCGTGAAACCGGCTGGCCACGGGTCGCCGACGAAGTTGTCGTCCCACAACACGAACAGCGTTCCATCCGTCGTGCCTCCGGTGCCTTCTGCCGAGTTCGTGGGGGCGCCAAAAGCCGGAGCGGACGCGCCGGAGCGGTTGAGGGCCGCTGCGAGCAACACCTCGGCGCTTCCATTGTCGTCGAGGTCGGCGCCATCGCACGTCGCGCCAAGGTGATTTCCGTCGGCGCCCATCGGGGGGAGCACTTTCGAGATGTGACCCGCCCTTGCGGTGCCCCCAAATTCCGCGAGAGCGATGGTTGGTTTCGCGGC
>JBATTM010000170.1:0-6988 GCA_049670545.1 Polyangiales bacterium | reverse complement strand
GTCCTCGCGAATCACCTCGGCTGCGTCCAGTGTCTCACACGGAATCTCCGGCCAGAACACGGACTCTGAAACCGATTGGCGCGCGTCGTTGAAACTCGCGCTCGCTACGGAATCGATGACAGGTATTCCGTTCCACGCTCGGCTGAGCCATGAGTAGAAGGCGACAAACTCGGTCTCTACCTCATTCCCGGAGATCAACGAATTGCTTCCGATACTCGCGACTTGGTCCGGGTCAAGCCCACCTTCGACGAAGTACGCGACCGTCTCCTGTTCATGCACCTCGGCTGGGACCAAGCCCGGGCGTTCGCGAGCGGACGACGACGCGTTGCTGATGCCTCTCGAGGCCCCTCGCCGTACGGTAAACGTTCCGCGAGGGCCGATCCATCGCTCCGACCGACTATCCACCTCGTACGTCACCGGTTCACCTGCATCGAATCGACTTGCTTCGAACGTGTGAACGTAGCCGCGAAGGGGCTCGAGTTGACAGACGAGCGGCACGTCCAGGCCCTCGACAGCACTGTCGTCTCCGCATCCCTGCGAGAGCGCGGTCAACATCACGAGGCAGCCCAGCCAACGAAGAGAAGGGCGGGGCCAACCGATGCGGATACAGATCTCGGATGGTCTGCGATGCACCGCGTAAGACTACCGCGAACGTCGAAGCTCCGATAGCGGCGACATCGCCGGTGGGCCCGGAGGGGGTCGAGCGGTTTCCACCGCTTCTGGCGTAAAGGGACGCGTGCTTGGCACATGAAGACAGCTGGGTCGTTCGTCTGGAGAAGTCTCTCGCTTTACAGCGAAGTGCGGGATTGGCAGAGTCACCTCCGCCCCGAGCGCATCCCTACGAAAGGACCCAGACCGTGATGACGATCCGCAACAGACTCTTCCTGACGACACTCCTTGTCGTGGTCTCGACTGGCTGCCAGGACCCCGCGCCTTCCACCAACGAAGGCTCGACCGCCGAGGCGAATGCGGAGCCCCAAGCGCAGCCCCAAACCGCCGCCGCCACCGCCACCGCCACCGACACCGAAACGGTGCAGGCCAGGCCACCAAGTCCCGCGACCACCCAACCGGGGGCCGGCATCCCGTCGTCGCTGCTCACCCCGAACACCGTCGAAACACGGATCGGCACCTTGGAGTTCAACGACGGAGCCCCCGATGCAGCCACGATCGAAAGAGTCTACGACCACCTCGACTTCACGCACGCGTTTCGCGCATTCGTCGACACGTTTCAGGGCGTCAGTATCCAGGCCATTCGCAACGGCTTCAAGGCGGTGGGGTTCAACGACAACGAGGTCGTTGTCTGGTCCGACCTTCTGGACGCCAAGACCCTGATGCTCACGGCCAACGCCGACACGGTGTACGTGATGGCGTTCCTCGATCTGAGCGACGGGCCGGTGGTGCTCGAGGTGCCGCCGAAGATCCTTGGCGCGATCGACGATCACTGGTCTCGCTGGGTGACGGACACGGGGCTTCCCGGACCCGACCGCGGGCAGGGTGGAAAGTACTTGGTCGTACCCCCCAACTACGACGGCCCCTTGCCCAAAGGCGGGTTCTACATCGCCCACGCCAAGACCAACGTCGTGTGGTGGTTCGGACGCATGTTCCTCGAGGACAAGCGAGACCCAAAGCCTGCGGCCAATGCGATCCGGGAACTCACCAAGATCTATCCGTATCAAGCGGGTGCCGTCGGCACGCCCATCGCGGAGTTTCTCGCCGGCAAGGCAGAGCTCGCACAGGGCACCGACCCGCCTCCGACCGTGTTTCACGAAGCCAGCGGAAAAGTAATGAACACCGTTCCGCCCAACGATTGGAGCTACTACGAGGTGCTCGACCAGGTCGTGCAGGAAGAGCCGTCGACGACGCTAGATGCAGAGTTGATGGGACCGCTGGCCGCCATCGGCATCGTCAAAGGACAACCTTTTTCGCCTGACGCGCGAATGAAGAAGATCCTGACCGAAGCCCTCGCGCTCGCCAATGCCACATCGCGCACCCTGGTCATCCATCCGCGAGACGAAAGCTGGTTCTACTACCCTGGTTCCGCGTGGTGGAATCCGCTGTTCTCGAGTGGCTACCAGTTTGAGACGCCGATTCCGCAAATCACGCCGCAAGGTGCGAAACCCTACTCACCGACGGGCTACCGCCAGTTGAACGCACGGACCATGTTCTTCTACGGCGCCATTGGCATCACGCCTGCGATGGCGATGCGGCTGACAGGCATTGGCTCGCAGTATCTGTTGGCGAATCTCGACGCGGACAAGAACTATTTCGATGGCTCGAACACGTACAAGGTGACGCTTCCGAAAGGGATTCCAGAGAAGAACTTCTGGTCTTTCACGGTCTACGACAACGAGACGCGTTCGATGCTCGACACGCCGCAGCGATTTCCTCGGGCTGGGAGCCAGAGCTTTCCCTCGCCCGCGGCGAAGGCTGGCGGCAACGGCTCGACGACGATCTACTTCGCACCGAAGCAACCCGACGGCGTCGAGCGCGGCAACTGGATTCAGACCACGCCGGGCAAGGGCTTCTTCGTGATTCTCCGTCTCTACAGCCCGCTCGAGCCCTTCTTCGACAAGACGTGGCGTCCGAGTGAGGTCGAGCTGGTCGAGTGAATGGGGCGAGGGAGACAGACCCCGGATTGGGAGGATCGGTAGCCCTCAATCGACTGTAGACTTCGGGACTGCCATGATGAGCCGCGAAACATCGTTTTGCGTTTCTCGTTCCGAATCTTGTGCGTCTGCGCGCTGGGTGCAATTTCCCTGGTCGGGTGCAGTGAGGCGGCTGGCGATGGTGGACGTGGTGGTGCAGCCGGCAACGGCGGTAGTGCTGGCGTGGGCGGTGGTACTGCGAGTTCGGTGGGCGATCCATGCGCGCTCGGCTTGGACTTGGTACCGCCGGGCGGGTTCTTGGGCGAGGAAACCTACCTCGCGACGGGTTTGACCCAGTGTGAAACGCGGGTCTGCCTCATCCGAGGACTGATGGGTGACCCGAATAACCTTCAGGAAGACGATTGCCCGTTGGGTGACGCTACCTGCGTCTCCGCAAATGAAGTCGAGCGCAGCGCCTATTGCTCGTGCCGCTGCGGCGCGCCGCCGGAAAGCGATCTTCCCACCTGCGGCTGCACTGGTGGTTTCACGTGTGAAGAGGTTCTCGAGACCGGCGGCATCGGACTTCGCGGAAGCTACTGCGTCCGCGAAGAAGTGGCCATGTAGGAGCGCGAAGGAGAGACGCGCCAGCAGTCTTTCTCATGCGTCGTGCGGAGGACGGTCCACCGGGGCGCGGTGTTACGCCGCGGCCACACTCCTGTGCGCGCGCGGCCACATGTGAACGAGTGCACGCAGTGATTCTTTCGTCTTTTCCATGGTTCTTGCCGATGGCACGCCGATTGCGTTGGGGTCTCGTCAGGAGAACAAACATGACTTTTCATTCAACTAGAATCACATCGACCATTGCTGTCTCCATGCTCGTGCTCGCCGCGTGCGGAACCGAAACCGAGGAGCAGCCACCGCGACAACTGGAAGCAGGAAGCTGGGAAGGGCCCGCGGAACTGGCAAGATGCCATGACGATACCTGCGCCGCTGGAAGGCTCGCAGATCAGTCGGACTTCGAGGTAATCGTCCACGAGGTGGACGCCACCGTGTCTTCTAGCGACACCCGCATCGTGGAGATCGTGAGTCAGGAGCCTGCAGTTCGCGAGCTGCTGTTCGGGAGCACAGAGTATCTCTCAGTCACGATTCGGACCGTCGCGCCCGGTGATGCGGTGCTGACGATCCACGGTCCAAGCGGCGACCAACGAGACCTACCGGTACGCGTGGCGTCGGTCGAGACACACGAGTTCTCGAACGCGGTCGGGGGCGGGGCCATCGAGTCTGTCGGCTACGGATCGCAGCTGATCGAACTTCGAGGCTTCGACGCCGACGGCGCTCCGGTCGCCGTGACCGCAGACTGGTCTACGAACATCGAAGACCAAGTATCGATCCGCGGAGATATCTTTGGGGACTCCGCGGAGGTCGTCGAGGTTTCTCGGTTCGCGATCATCGCACCGAGACGTGAGAACGAAGGCGAGGGCGTCCTCTTCGTTTCGGCGGGCAGCAAGGCGTTCATGTTGCCGATTGACTTCACCACGCGCTGAGTATGTGTGGCGTGGGCGCACGGTCGCGTTCGGCGACTGTGCGCCCGGGGTCTTCAGGCTGCCGAACTCGTTGCGGCTCGCGCGAAAAGTAGGCGACCGCCCGGGCTTGCGAACTCCAGAGGTGGACCTCACGCGCCGTTTGCCCTCCCTTTCCGGTGACTGAACTTCGAATCGGGCTATCGATCGGCTGATGTCCGCTCAGCGCCTCGAGTATGTAAATCATTGATTTTGCTGGATTTTATTGGAGTGCGCTCAAATCAATGCCGCGGCATCGATTTGCATGACACTGTTTGCTGCAGCATGGTTCGGCCATGCGGCGGAGGGAGCCCACAGTGAACGGCATCGATGCCGTGCAGCCCGAGTTCGTTCGAATCCGCCGCCCGGGGCCCGAGGATGGGTCGATGATCTGGGAGTTGGTGCAGCGCTCGGAGTCGCTCGAGTCGAACTCTTGCTATGCTTATCTGCTGCTGACCTCACACTTTGCGGGCACCTCCTTGGTGGCCGAGCTGGGTGGCAACGTCGTCGGGTTTGTCGTCGCCTACCGACCGCCAACCCATCCGGACTCGATCTTCGTCTGGCAGATCGGCGTCGACGAAGCGCAGCGCGGGCGCGGCATCGCAAAGGCGCTCTTGCACGCGTTGATTCGGTGCCCAGGGTGCGCAGAAATCGAGTATCTGGAGGCCACCGTGGGTGCGTCCAACATGGCATCCAAGGGCCTCTTCGAGAAGTTCGCGCGCGACATCGACGCCGATTGCGCGGTCACCCTTGGGTTCTCCTCGAGCCTGTTCCCATCCAGCAATCACGAGAGCGAGAGCCTGTTCCGCATCGGCCCCATCCACCTCAATAAGGCCGATGGCCTTGGAAGACCTCATGAAACCGTTTGATCGAATCGAATCTGAAGTACGGAGCTATTGCCGTTCGTTTCCCAAGTTGTTCACCCGCGCGAAAGGGTCTTGCATCATCGACGACCGGGGCGAGGAGTACATCGACTTCTTCGCGGGTGCTGGCGTGATGAGCTACGGCCACAACAACGAGCACTTGAAAGCGGCATTGCTCGAGTACATCAGCGACGACGGCATCACCCATGGGCTCGACCTCGCGACCGAAGCCAAAGGGGCGCTTCTCCAGACGCTCGAACGCGTGATTCTGAAGCCGCGAAACTTGGACTACAAGGTCATGTTCCCGGGCCCGACGGGGACTAACTCGGTCGAGGCGGCGCTGAAGCTGGCGCGCAAGATCACGGGCCGCACGGGAGTCGTCGCCTTCACCAACGCATTTCACGGGATGACGCTTGGTTCGCTGGCGCTGACCGGAAACCAGAGCAAGCGTGGGGGCGCGGGTATCCCACTCGAACACGTCGTTCGTATGCCGTTTGATCGCTACTTCGACGACGACCTCGACTCTATCGCGTATGCCGACATGCTCCTTAGCGACGGGTCGAGTGGGATCGACGCGCCCGCCGCCTTCATCGTGGAGACCGTGCAGGCGGAGGGCGGCATCAACGTCGCTCGCGATGCTTGGCTCCGCGGCCTTCGCCAACTCGCGACCAAGCATGGAGCGTTGTTGATCGTCGATGACATCCAGGTCGGCTGCGGGCGAACCGGCCCGTTCTTCAGTTTCGAGCCAAGCGGCATCGACCCCGACATCGTCTGCCTCTCGAAGGCCCTGTCCGGTTACGGCCTCCCGTTCGCACTCACGCTCTTCCGTCCGGAGCTCGACGTGTGGCAGCCCGGCGAGCACAACGGGACGTTCCGCGGCAACAACCTTGCGTTCGTGACGGCACGAGCCGCGCTCGATCGCTATTGGCAAGACGACCGCCTCGAGCGGGCGGTGCATGAGAAGGCTACGACTGTCAGCTGCGCGCTAGAGCGGCTCGCCGACGAGTTCGGCGGCGAGGCTAGGGGCAAGGGCTTGATTCAGGGCGTCGCTCTCGACCCCGAAACCACCGGATCGATTTGCCGAGAGGCATTCAAGCGCGGGGTCGTCATCGAGACCTCCGGCGCACGAGATGAGGTGTTGAAGATTCTGCCGCCCCTCACCATCCCGCCCGACGTTCTCGAGGATGGCTTGGAGCGTCTCCACGAAGCGGCCCAGGTCGTCTCACGGCAACGTGCGCACCGCAAACCCGTCATGTTTCTCGTCGAATCGAGCGCTGCCCTATGATCGTTCGTACCCTCGAGGATGCCGTGGCCGGACCGCGCGAAGTCTCTACGGATGATTGGACCAGCCGGCGACTGTTGTTGCGCGACGACGGGATGGGGTTCTCGCTGCACGATACGATCATCAAGGCCGGGGCCAATTTGTCGATGCACTATCGGCATCATCTCGAGGCGGTCTACTGTATCGAAGGACGAGGTCGCATCACCGAAGAGGCAACGGGGGAGAGCCACACCATTCGGCCCGGGACCCTGTACGCGCTCGACGCGCACGACAAGCACGTGCTCACCGCGGAAACCGACATGCGGTTCGTCTGTGTTTTCAACCCTCCGGTGACCGGGAGAGAGGTGCACGACGCCAACGGGGCCTATCCCTCGCAGGGAGTCGCCGAAACTGGCGCGTGACCCCATCGTCACGGCTCGGCGCACCACATGACACCGCTTCCACGACACCACCTGTCTCTCGTGTTCGATAGAGTCGAGAACTGGCTCCTTTCGTCCTTCGACGGAAGCCCGCCACGTCCTTCCATTCTCGCCGAGCGCGACTGAGGTGTCTGCAGCGAGCCCCGTCACCGTTGCGGTCTTCGTGCTGTCCCTGTTGGTGTTTACGGGGGTGGGACTCGCGTCCTCTGTCTTACGCAAACGAACCACCGAGGACTACCTCGTGGCCGGTCGTTCCGTGCCGGCGTGGCTCGCGGCGCGC
>JBATTM010000169.1:0-2158 GCA_049670545.1 Polyangiales bacterium | reverse complement strand
GTCATACGCGAGAGGCATCCCTAGCTTCTTGCCCTTCTCAGTCGCCCCTTGATTCGTGAAAGCGTGCTTCGCGCCCGGGTATGTGACGAACGAATAGTCGATTTCGGCGACGTCCATCTCTTCCTTGAATGCCGCCACCTGCGCTGGCGGAACGAGTGCGTCGTCGCCCCCATGCAGCACGAGTACCTTGCCCTTGACGGCTCCCTTCTTGGCTGGGGCCTCTGTCGCAAGATTGCCGTGAAAACTGACAACACCGTCGAGGTCGACCCCGAACCGGGCCATGTGAAGCACCACGGCACCGCCGAAGCAGTACCCCACGGCGGCGATCTGATTCGGATCCGTGGTGCCATGCCGCTTGAGGATCTCGTACGCTGCCCTGAAGCGTGCGGTTGCGACCTCCATGTTCGATACGACCTCGTTCATGAACTTCATCGCATCTTCGGGATGGTCGGCCAGCTTGCCGTCCCCGTACATGTCGAGCGCCAGCGCAGTGTAGCCGAGGCCCGCGAGCATTCTCGCCCGCTTGCGTACGTAGTCGTTGTGCCCCCACCACTCGTGCACCACGAGAACCCCCGGCCGCGGCCCCGCTTGGTTCGTATCCCAGGCGACGTAGCCTTTGAGGTTGGTACCGCCAACTTGGTAGGTCACCTCCTCCGTCAAGATCCCGGTTTCGATCGAATCGTTCTGCTCAGACACTTCGGTCTCCTTGGAGTCAGGTGGCAATGGTCTATCTGGGGTCGCCTGCTTCGTCGAGCAGGCGACGAGGCAGATCGCGGTGAGCGTGAGGATGAGCGTGCGCATGACCGCTACTCTGGAAGCTCAGGCACTTCGAGCTCACGTTTGCAATTGAGCGCGCCCAAGAATGCAACCAACGCGTCGATCTCGCCGGGTGTGAGGCCGCGATCGGCCAGCAACGTGGTCTTGTTCTTGTTGTCGATGCCTCCGGTAGCCATGAGCGTCACAGCCTCCTTGAGCGTCGCGACGGAACCGTCGTGAAAGTACGGTGCGCTTTTCGCAGCGTTGCGAAGAGACGGGACCTTGAACGCCGCCCAATCGGCATCGTTTTCGGTCACAGCCGCCCTACCGATATCGACATCCTCCTCGGGAACGCCTTCCGTGCCAATGCCAACGTTGTAGTAGACGCCTCCTGGAACACCCATCGCGCTCGAGAACATGGGCGGCGCGTGGCACACGACACACTGGCCCTTCCCCATAAAGATCTCCCACCCTTCTTTCTGCTTCGCCGTCAGCGCGCCTTCAGCGCCCTTCGCGTAGCGATCGTACGCGGTGTTGTTGCACACGAGCGTGCGCTCGTAGGCGGCGATCGCCTTGGCGATCGTATCGGGTGTCATGCCTTCCCCTGGGAACACCCGGTCGAACGAATCCTTGTAGCCTTTGACGCGAGAAAGCTCCCTGGCCTTCTTGTCCAGGTTCTCTTTCCCGACGCCCATGTTGCCCCCACCCCATGCACCCTTGGCCTGCGCCTCGAGAGAGTCGGCGCGGCCATCCCAGTAGAAGTCGTCGAAGTACGCGACGTTCCAGATCACAGGGCTATGCCTCGTGAGTTGTTTGCCCTTCGCGCCAACGGCGAGCGGTGTCCCTCCACCATTGCCGTGCTCGTTCTGGTGGCACGAGTAGCACGATCGAGAGCCGTCAACGCTGAGCCTGGGGTCGAAGAACAGCGTGTATCCAAGGAGCGCCTTTTGGATCGTCTGCGGGTTGTCTTCCGAGATTGGCATGGCGGGGAACTCGGAAGGCGCGGGAGGCAGCACGGGGACTGTCTCTACGGCGACGGCCTCTGACGCGGCCTCGGGCTCAACCTCTTCCGCCTTCTTACAGGAGGCGGCACCGACACAAAACGCAGCAATCATCGCAAGGGTGACAAGATGTCGTTCGAGGATTCGTTTCATGCTCGGGAGGGTATCACGGTCGCGCTCCCCCGAAACCCATCCGGGCTTCGCCAGGTGCGGTTTCGATTGGAATCTTTGCAGCGGCTCCCGTAGCGTTCGGCTATGAGACATAAATCTCCTTGGCGAGGCACCTTATTGTTCTCGGCCCTCGCTCTTTCCTCTCTCACCTCGGCCTGTGGTGGAAACGAGGCGATCGAAGACTGCGCGGATTGCCCCAACCTGTCCCTCCAGCCCGCGTGCATCGAAGC
>JBATTM010000168.1:0-2687 GCA_049670545.1 Polyangiales bacterium | reverse complement strand
TGGTTGCGGGGGCCGGATTTGAACCGACGACCTTCGGGTTATGAGCTCTACAACCGCCGATTTCTTCGCTTCAGTCAACCTCAACATTTGAGACACTTTGCAAACGATAACTGAGACTTAGGTAGATTGGCCGGCGCTCGGGACCGTCACCCGATATCAGGGCATTTCAGATCTCCGCGTCAAATAGGCGTCAAAGCCAAGCGGCATCGTGTTGGGCGTGCTCCCGTGACCAAGGCCCACTCAGCACAGCGGCAAGTGATGCATCCGCTTCGCCGACTCTATCGACCAGAGACGTATCCAAATCCTTTGAGCACCGCGCCGGCGCCGAGCTCGCCCACCGAAGCCTCTGTCGAGCTTCAGCGTCGCCTCGAGCGCGCACGGCCTTCGGTGCGTGCCCTCGCCCCGCCGCAGGTTTGATCAACGGGTCGACACCGACTCGAAAGCCAGGCATCGGATGTGTTAGGAACTGCGGATGCAGTTCGAATGGGATGCTGAGAAAGCGGCCTCAAACCTAAAGAAGCATGGAGTGTCTTTTCAAGAGGCCGCTACCGCCTTCGGAGATCCTTTCTCAGCTACTATCGCAGACCCCGACCATTCTGAGGATGAGGATAGATACGTGCTGCTCGGGCAGACTTATCAGGGTCGGTTGGTAGTGGTCGTTCACACTGATCGTGAGGAGACAATCCGCATCATCAGTGCTAGACTAGCAAGTGGAAGAGAACGAAAGTCCTATGAGCAAGAAGCCTGAGAATGACGAGATGCGAGCGGAATACGACTTCAGCGAGGGCATTCGCGGGAAGTACGCGAAGCGCTTCGCGGAGGGCTCCAATGTCGTTGTCTTGGATCCCGACGTCGCCGCGGCGTTCAAGACTCCAAAGTCGGTCAACAGCGCGCTCCGAGACTACCTGAAGGACAAGAAGGCAGGCGTTGCTTAGGACGCCACGTCTGTTGCGGTCGATGGAGCAGCACCGCCGCGCTGCATCCGCCTAAACCCTGGAAGCAGTTAGAACACCGACATCCCACCGTTGACCCGTAGGGTCTGACCGGTGATGTAAGCGGCGTGACTGGAGGCGAGGAAAACCATCGCATTCGTCAGTTTGAGCGTGAACTCACAGCGCGCCCCAACCCATTAAGGCACAGACCGACAGAACCACTTGTTTCATTCACTTGCTACGCGGGCCGCAGGGGACGCGTTACGGCGGGATGCGCACGCGTCGCACCACGCGCGCGACGAAGTCCGGGCCGCTGTGGCACCGTCAGGGCACCGAGCGAAGAAGAAAGGCACTGAGCGCGTTCAATAAGTGGCGCAACGGCGCCGTCGATAGGTGTCCCTCCTCACAACCTCGTCGACCGCGCAATCGTTGACCTTTTCGCGCGGTGGGTCAGGCTCGCCACCCTGATGATTCACTTGGTGTGGGCCCTAGTCGCGACTACCCGATCGAGCTTGAAGTCGCAGCGCGAGCTTGCTCTAGAGAACCTCGCCTTGCGACAACAGCTGGCCGTCCTGAGGCGCACAACCAAACGGCCCAAACTGACCAACGCGGACCGAGCGTTTTGGGTTGTGCTATCGCGTCTGTGGCCGGACTGGCAACACGCCTTGCTCCTCGTGAAGCCCGAGACTGTGATCGGCTGGCATCGCAAAGGCTTCAAGCTCTATTGGACCTGGAAGAGTCGAAGCCGAGGCGGTCGTGCACGGATCGATATGGAGATCCGAACGCTCATCCGTCGAATGGCGAGAGAGAATCCGACTTGGGGAGCGCCTCGCATCCACGGCGAGTTGCTCAAGCTCGGCTTCGAGGTCTCTGAAGCCACGGTGTCGCGGTACATGCCGCGTCGGCGAAAGCCGCCTTCGCAAAGCTGGCGCGCGTTCCTGCGGAACCACACCAAGGAACTCGTTTCCATCGACTTCTTTGTCGTGCCGACGGCCACGTTTCGCATCCTGTATGTGTTTCTCGTGCTCGAGCATGAGCGCCGACGCGTCGTGCACTTCAACGTCACCGACGGTCCGTCCGCCCGTTGGACAGGTCAGCAATTGGTGAACGCCTTCCCTTACGACTCGGCGCCGAAGGTTCTCATTCGGGACCGAGACAAGATCTATGGCGCGGCCTTCGTTCGCCGCCTGCGTGCGATGGGAATCGAGCAGGTCCTCACCGCACCACGGTCCCCGTGGCAGAACCCGTACTGCGAGCGCGTGATCGGGACTCTTCGACGGGAGTGCCTCGACCACGTCATCGTGCTCGGCGAACAGCACCTACGGCGCATCCTGCGGAAGTACCTCGAGTACTATCACGGATCCCGAACCCATCTGGCGCTCGATAAAGACGCCCCCGCGTCGCGCGAGCGCGAGTCCACCGACGACGGGAAGGTCATCGCCCTCCCGATGGTCGGCGGACTGCATCATCGCTACACCCGGCGTGCAGCCTGAGCAAGGGCCTAGATCGCACAACGAACGTGGGCGTGAGGCGTGAAGATGAGCTGCGCCCACCGCGCGGGGGCGCCGCTAGATGCCGTGCTTGGCTGGCGGATGTTGAACCTTCGGCAGCGCTGGCGGGGGCTCGCGCTCCGCCGGCCTGGTTGCCTTGGCGGACCTGGTGACCATCATCTCGCGACGGATGACGTTCTGAGGAACCACAGCCGAAAGAACGCGCCTCGACTGGTGAGGCCGCCAAGAAGCGCGATAATCGCCG
>JBATTM010000167.1:0-1899 GCA_049670545.1 Polyangiales bacterium | reverse complement strand
GCACACGCCAACGTACGACGCCGAGGCCGAGGCCGACACACACCAAGCCGAGGGCCGTTGCGGCCGCACCCACCGAGAGCTCACGCCATGCGTGTGCCACTTGGATGGGCTCAACACGCGACGCCAGATAGGCGAAGGCGGCAATGGTGACCGCGATGCGACCGAGGCGGAAGTATCGCTGGCGTCTTCCGGCGGTGCGGCTGCTTGCGGGCACGCCTCCAGTCTAGCCGATGTGACCGAGAAAGCTGGCGGTGCTGCGACCCGTCCAAGGACCGGTCGCAGCCCATGTTGATGTGCCGAGCCAGCTAGAGAAGCGGCGACACGAGTGTGATGTTCGGGGGCGTGTCGTCCCAGGCGCAGGCCGGATCGTCGCCGACGGTGGAGAGCACGAGTTCGAGGCCCGCGGCGTCGATGATGACGGTCACGTCCGCGAGATCGAGGTCGATCGACCCGCCACTGACGTCGAAGGTTTCGGTCCGTGGATCGAGCGTGACTTCGACTCTTGTGTCTGGGACGAAACACACCTCACAGGGGGTATCGGTGAGCAGGAGCGACAGCCGTGCGGGCGTTCCCGTGGTGTCGATCTCGCCGGTGGTGTTGAGAATGGTCGCCGAGTCCGCGAGGTTGAGAATCAAGTCGACCACGGCTTCTGGGATGACGGTCTGAGCGGCCACCGTGATGTCGTTCGAGCCATCTGTCAGCACGCCATCGGCCAGTGCCGTGAAGTTGAAGTCGAGGGGGATCGGAATCCCCATGACCGAGCAGTTGAGCGCTGCCGAGTCTACGGCGGAACCACTTGGGAACTCGTTGCCAATGCCACAGCTCTGTTGGCAACCGACGCTGCCTCCAGTGCCGGCAGTGCCGCCGGTACCCCCGGTGCCGCCAGTACCTCCCGTTCCTCCGCACCCATTGTCGGGCGGCAGGCCGGTACAGACTTCGAAGTCTCGGAAGCAATTCGCTTCGCACCCGCACGCCTGGCAGCCTGGGCTGTTGACGTCGACGGCGCATGGACCTGCGCAGAACGCCGCCCCGCAGGCCACGGTATCGCCGTAGCAGCTCAGGCAGCTCTCGGTCAGGTTAATGCCCTGATCGGCCGTGCACTGATCCACGCACCTCCCAAGAGCGAACCGATTCGCCGGCGTGTTGTTCCCGAGCACCACACCGACTTCTGCGCCGCAACCGGGGCTGTTCAGCGTCGACGCGCCGAACACGCAGTCCCTCGCGATGACGTTGACGGCGTCTCGGCCAAAGAACATCTGACCGAACTCGTTCGTGTATTCGGCTTGTGCGTAGGCCTCGTCGTCGATGTCGGTCGTGCACGCACCCGTGCCTCCGCCGATGCCGCCTGTGCCTCCGACACCTCCGACACCTCCGACACCACCGGTGCCTCCGGAGCCGACGTTCACGCGCGGGGGGCCGTCTGACCATTGGCACGCGGGATCGATGCCGGTGTTGCTGAGCGTGAGCTCGAGACCCGCAGCGTCAAGCACGACGGTCACTTCGCTCAGCTCGAACGCCGCCCCGGTCCCTTGGACGACGTAGGTGTCCGTCCGGGGGTCGTTGGGCACGACCACTTCGCGGCCTGCTGTGAAGCAGATCAAGCACGGCACCGGGCTCAGGCCTAGGCTGACGACGCTCGGACTCGCCGATGTGGCCACCCGCCCCACTGTGTTCACGATCGTGGCGTCGGATGCCAAGTTGATGATCAGATCCACGACGCTCGTCGGAACGATTGTCTCGAATGCGGTGGTGATGACATTCTCGCCCGAGACGATCGGGCCCTCCCCCGCGGCGGTGAGTGCAAACGAGAGGGGGATCGGGATCCCCATGACGGAGCAGTCGAGGGTCGCCGTATCGGTGGGCCCTGCAGGGGTGCTGTTGCCGAGGCCGCAGCTTTGC
>JBATTM010000166.1:0-11153 GCA_049670545.1 Polyangiales bacterium | reverse complement strand
GCACACGCGCGTCTTGCCTACACTTCGTACAACACGTCGAGGTAGCGTTCGAGAAGGTCGGTCCCGACACCCTGGATCGGCAGCGTGTTCGCCATCCCGTAGACCGGGGCCATGCCTCCCTCTTCCTGGGGGGATGTTTTCGTGTGCGCGACCGCCGCACGGAGGTCGTCGAGGAATCGATCCGCAACACCCTCCTGCGTGTGTCGTAGGGTGACCGCCAGGTGCACGCTGGGCGGCTTGTGCAAACCGTTCAGGTTCCAACTGCGTTTCGCCATGAAATCGAGGACCCGGTAGATGTCGAGTTCTTCGGATCCGAACGCGATCACCCACAGCGGTTCGCCGAGCACGCGGAGCTCTGGGATCGCGCGGATGCCCTCCCGAATCTTCGCGCCTGTATCCAGAATCCTGCGCGTCGCATCGAGATACCCGCTCTCGCCCATCGACATCATGGCGGCCCAGCAAGCGGCGCTGAGCGCTCCCGGCCGGCTCCCGGCGAATGTGGGCGAGAAGTAGAGGCCTCCCGGCCAGTCAGCGACTTTGTAGTACTGGTAGTGACGCAGGTCCCAGTTGCGGTAGAGCACCACACTCGTGCCTTTGGCTGCGTATCCGTATTTGTGTGTGTCGGCCGACATTGAGGTGACGCCCGGAAGTCGAAAATCGAATGGCGGGACGCGATGGCCAAGTTTCGTCGCCCAGGGGAGGATGAACCCTCCAAGGCAAGCATCGGTGTGAAATCCGATCCCGCGGTTTCGGGCGAGTTCAGAAAGCTCCTCGATAGGATCGATGACCCCATGGGGAAACGACACCGCCGACCCGACGATGCAGATGGTGTGCCGGTTGACCGCCTTCCGCGTCGCCGCGACGTCCGCACGGAAATCCGGGCCGACGGGCACCTTGACCAGGTTGATCCCGAAGTACTGTGCCGACTTGTCGAAGGCCGCATGTGCGGTGGTCGGAACGACGAGCTCAGGGGCGGTGATCCCCTTGGTCTCCCGCGCCCAGTCGCGGTACGCGCGCATCGCGAGCATGATGCTCTCGGTCCCGCCGCTCGATACTGCGCCGCATACCCTCGCGTCCTCCGCCTCGGCCGCACCCATCATCGCCGAGGTCATCGACACGATCTCCGCCTCGTACTTGGCGATACTCGGCCACAAGTCAGAGTGAAGCGGGTTGGTCTGGGATGTGATCGCGTAGACCTCGTTCAGAAACGCGATGTGTTCCGGATCTCCATGATAGACGGCGCCGGAGACGTATCCGTCGTTCCAACGCGCTGCTTCGCGAGCCTCGAGATCTCGAATGACCGCAAGCACCTCGGACCGCGGCTTCCCTTGCGTTGGAAGGCTCGAGTGGGTCTCGACGTCGTCGGCGTAGGGCTTGGCTGACTTGCGCAACTCCTCCATGATCGGTGCGGACTCAGCCTCGATCCTCTTCTTGATCAACGGAAGACGCTTCGCGTGCCGGTAGATGCGGGCTACGAATGGTTCGAGCGGCCCGAGACGAATGTTGGCGAGGTCCTTGATGTCCATGACGTCTAGCTATCCGTTGAGTCGGTTGTACATGGCTTCGTTGTTCTTGCGGAACTCCAAGAATGCATCGAAGAGCGTGTCGTAGATATCACGGTGTGCGCGATTGGGGAGGTACCGTCGCTCGACGGGCACTCGAGCGGGGATGTCCTCGACCGCGAGTCTCCCGAGGCCCACGGCGGCGACGAAGGCGGCCCCCCGGACATTGGCCGAGAGCGGGTCAGAGACCTGATCGATCGGGCGATCGAGGACGTCCGCGAATATCTGACACCAGACCGGCGACTTGGCGCCCCCCCCGATGAACCGAAGACTCTCGAACGGTCGCCCAATGAAGGACTCGACGCCGCCCATGAGCCATCGCGTGTTGTAGGCGACTCCCTCCATCACCGCGCGAATCATGTGCGCGCGGGTCGTCCGGAGCGAAACGTTGGAAAACGCTGCCCGCAGGTGAGGGTTCGCGACCGGTGTGTGTTCGCCGTAGAGCCACGGTGTGAAGATCACCTTGTCGCTTCCGGCCGGCGACTCCGCTGCGAGCTCTCCGAACCGCTCGAACACGTCGTCGGGCGGCGCGCCAGGGTCGAGCGCGTCGTCGCGGCAGAACACGTTGTCACGAAGCCATGTCATGCACGCACCCGCGGTTTCCTGCTCGTTCCCGATGAAGTATCGCCCGGGCAAGGCGGAGGGGAGGGAGGCCATGTTGTGAAGCAGGTCGGTCTTCTTGAACGGCACATGGCACGTGAGCCACGACGACGTGCCCACGTAGATATGGCCTTCGAAGTCTGCGACTGCGCCCGAACCCACCGCGGCTGCGGGCACGTCGGGAGTCCCCCCAACCACTTGGGTTCCCTCCGCCAGGCCGAGCTCCACCGCGGCCTCTTTGGTGAGCGTTCCTATGACATCGACCGCGCGTGCTAGATCCGGGAGCTTGTCTCGGGGCAACGTGCTCTGCGCGAGGAGCTGTGCATCGTAGTGAATGTCGTTGATGTTCCGGTTGTTCGTCACCCAGTGCAGCGCAATCGAATCGACGGTCGCCAGAAACTTCCCGGTGAGCCTGAGGTTTAGGTAGTCCTTCGGCTCCATGAACTTGTAGGCGGCCTCGTAGATCTCCGGGCGCTCGTGTCGCAGAAACAAGATGTGAGCCACCGGCTCCTTCCCCGCGAGACTCGGAACGCCACCGGTCTTTCGAAGCCAGCTCTCGAGTCGTCGCGCCCCGTACCCCTGAATTCGAATCAGTCCTCCGGTGACTTCGGGAACGTATTTCGCGCCGCGTGAATCCAGCCAAATGATCGCATTGCCGAGCGCGTGGCCTCGTGCATCCACTGGAACGGTGCCGGCCCACTGCGAGGTGACGGCCACGGCGATGATCTGCGCGGCTGGGACCAGTTGGCGGTCGGTGATCCGCCGGGTTGCAGCCATGATCGCCCGCCACCAATCGTTCGGATCCTGCTCGGCGCCGCCGCCATCGCTGAGGAGAAGCTCTGTCGACTCAACTTCCGAGGCCACCACCTCGCCGTCGATTGACACGAGGGCCACTTTCGGGCCGCTGGTCCCGAGATCGATCGCGAGGATGTATTCGGCGGCCATCGTGGCGAGTCTATTCGGGGCGTCCTCGAACGCCCAATGCAAAACCTGCGTGCCGACGCCACGCGATCGTAACGCTGACGCTAGGTGGAATCCGGCTCGACGTGGATCGTCGCGTCATCGATCGCGAAGCACTCTCGGAGCTGTCTCTCCACGGCGTCTGCGATCTCGTGGGAGGCGAGGGTTGTCATCCCCGCGTCGACGAGCACCACCATATCGATCGCGTCGGCGGCACCCTTCGATCGCGAGCGGACGTTCCTCACCCCCCGCACGCCATCGATGCCGAGGGCGACCTCGGCGATCGCTTCCGGGGGAATCGCGACACGGTCGACCAACACTGGGATCGCGCGACGGAAGAGACCGAGGGCTAAGAACAGAACCAACGCGGCGACCCCCAATGCGCACAGGCTGTCGAGCCAGGGGTATCCTCGGGCCGACACCTGCCAGCCGATGATCACGGCGATGGACGTGAGGACATCGGCGAGTGTGTGTCGCGCATCGGCGTTGAGGATGTCGGAGCCGAGCTTGCGTGCCCATCGTCCCTCCCACGCGGCGAGCGCCGTGTTCACGATCAGAACGGTGATCATCAGGGGAAGCGCCCAAGGTTCTCCGATCGTCGGGTTCGACTCGCGGCGAAAGGCGCCGAGGGTCAATTCGACGGCGAGCACCGTTAGAAGGGTTGCCAGGCCGAAGACGGCGAGTGTCTCGAACTTGCGGTGGCCATAGGGGTGTCGCTGGTCTGGGGGCTCGGCCGACATTCTCACGACGAACCAAGCGACCACATTGTTGGCAACGTCCGTCAAGGAGTGCACGGCGTCGCCGAGAACCGCGAGCGAGCCCGTGGAAATGCCGACGAGCAGCTTGAGGGCCAAGACCGCGACGTTGGTGACGCCCTCGATGAGGATGACACGAGTGACTTGACTGTCCCTCGGCGGCGTGCGGCTTCCAGGAGGCGCGCCGGCGGGGCTCATCTCCAGCGACGGGACAACGCGACCTCGGCACGGTACGCCTCGAGCCATCGTTGTCGTTCTTCTGGGTTCCAACCGATCAGGGAGGCCATGCGATCGGCAACCTTCTCTGCGCCGCCGAGGCCTTGATCGAAGTCTCGGAAGAAGATCTGGGTCCGGCGAATCATGATGTCGCTCACGGTGGCCGCGAGCTCTTCGTCGACGCCGAAATCGACCTGGGCCATGATCTCGGGGCGCCCTTCGACGATTGGCTCGCAGAGCGCTGGGTTCGCGGCGCATCGCTCGGCGATCCAGATCGCACGCATCCCGTAGCTATTCACGAGAAACATGCACGTCTTATCGGAGAGAGAGCCTCGCGCGACCTCCATGACCTTCTTGGCCACCTTCTCGTGATCATCATCCTCGGGCCAACCGATCGCGCCAGGAAGCGGCGCCTTCTCGCTGTCGGTCGGCGTGAGCTTTTCGGGAAGCTGACCGTCGAGCCGCAGCATCTGAACTGCCGTGTTCACGACTTCCTCCGCCATCTTTCGGTACGTCGTGAGCTTGCCTCCGGCGATTGTGATCAGCCCGTCGTCCCCGACGACGATCGCGTGCTCGCGACTGACTTTGGACGCCGCAACGTCCTGATCCTCGGGTTCCGCTGTGATCAGTGCGCGAAGGCCCGCCCACGTCGCGATGACGTCTTCACGCCGAATCTGGTAATCCGGGAAGTACGCGTTGGCGGCCTCAATGAGATAGTCGACATCTTTGGAGGTGGCATGCTCTTCGCCAGGCGTGCCCTCGTAGTCAGTGTCGGTCGTGCCCACATACGTGCGATCGCCCCAGGGGAGCGCAAAGAGCGCGCGGTCGTCTTTCGGGTGAAAGCAAACGACGGCGTGCTGGACCGGCAACTTGCGCGCCTCGACCACGATGTGGATACCCTTTGTCGGACGAAGAATCCTATCGGTATCGTTCCCACTCTTCGCGACCATGTCATCGGTCCATGGGCCCGTGGCGTTGATCACGGCGTGGGCACGCACCTCGCGCTCTGAACCGTCGCGCGCGTTCTGCACACGTACACCGCAGATCCGGCCGTCCTCGCCCTTGAGGAAACCTCGGACCGGTGCGTGCGTCGCGATCAGCGCGCCTCGCTCGGCCGCATCCAGCGCGCTCTCGAGGGTGAGGCGCGCGTCGTCGGTGGAGCAGTCGTAGTAGAGCGGAGCACCCTCGAGTCCGTCTTGCTTGAGAATCGGCTCGATATCGGCGACCTCGGCAGGCTTGAGGCGTTGGTGCTTCTTCGGGGAACGAAACAACGAGAGCCCCTCGTAGAGCCACATGCCAGCTCCGATCTTCAACATGCTGCGTTTGGTTCCCTCGTAGATCGGGAACAAGAACGCGAGTGGATTGACCAAGTGCGGTGCCAGATCGAGCAGGACGCGGCGTTCGCTCACGGACTCGAAGACGAGACTGAACTCGTAGCTCTCCAAGTACCGAAGCCCGCCATGGATGAGCTTGCTCGACCGAGAGCTAGTACCGTACGCCATGTCATCCATCTCGAAGAGGGCGACACGAAGGCCCCTTCGGGCAGCGTCGCGCGCAATCCCTGCGCCTGTGATTCCCCCTCCGACGATGGCGATGTCGACTTGGTCGGGCACTCGGCCCCACATCTGCTCGCGAGATGGCATGGCGGTCCTCCTTGGTTGGGCTGGAGCACCTAAGTGCGGTGCACGTCGCATGCCAATCCGAGCCGTTGGCATCAATGATGCAGCGGAGTGTCACCGAGCCCCCATGCGATTTCTTGCAGCAACGTCAGTAACACTTCTCCTGCTCGACCTACGGGAGGCCTATGACTTCTGATTGGGACGACGAACTTCATGCGTGCGTGCTTTCTGGGCACGAACCGTATGCGCTCACAGGACGAACCCAGGGCGCCACATGAGCAGGCCAGAAAAGTTGTCGCCCCGTTGGTTCGAAGGCACGGCGCCGGAGCGTTCTTATCGTTCCCTCTTCAAATGGGGGGCGCCAGACGGATACAAGCACCCGAACCCACGCCTGGTCGCGTTGATGGAGGAGACGTTCGACCTCACCGACGACGACTTCCGTCAACCGCACGATCTTGGACTCGAAGAGGTTCCCCGGGTGTTGCCGATCTCACTCCGCGACGACCAAGTTGCCCGTTTCGTCGCATTGCTCGGCGCGGAGAACGTCACGCGTGATCCCTACGCGCGCCTCCGTGTCTCATACGGGAAGACGATGTACGACCTCCTCCGGTTACGGAAGCAGATCGTGGAGAACTTGCCGGACCTCGTTCTGCATCCACGTCACCGAGCCGATGTCGAGGCGGTCGTGGGCTACTGCCACGAGGAGGGAATTCCCATCTACGTGTACGGCGCTGGGTCCACGGTGACGCGTGGCACCGAATGCGTTGCAGGGGGGGTGTCGTTGGACATGCACACGCACATGAACCGCGTGCTCGCCCTGAGTGAGGTCGATCAGACGGTCACAGTCCAACCGGGGATCTTCGGGCCGGCGCTCGAGGAAGCACTCAACCAAGCCCGCGAGAGATTCGACACCGCCCACGCGTACACGTGCGGCCATTTCCCACAGTCCTTCGAGTACTCTTCAGTGGGAGGCTGGGTGGTCACGCGAGGAGCGGGGCAGAACTCGACGTACTACGGCAAGATCGAGGATCTGGTCCTGAGCCAGGAGTACTGCACTCCGGTGGGACCAATCAAGACGGTCGACGTGCCGGCGTATGCCACCGGACCGAACCTCGACCAGATCATGATCGGCAGCGAGGGCAGCTACGGTGTGCTGGTGTCGGTCACCCTCAAGGTGTTTCGTCATCAGCCCGAGAACACCCGGCGCTTCAGCTACATCTTTCCCGACTGGACGCGTGCCACTTCGGCGGTCCGCGAGATCATGCAGTCCGAGTTTGGGCTTCCCTCGGTCTTCCGCTTGTCGGATCCGGAGGAGACCGACGTGGCGTTCAAGCTCTACGGGGTCGAAGGAACTCCAATCGATCGGCTCGTCCGCCTCTTGGGTTGCAAGCCCAACCAGCGATGCTTGCTCCTCGGCACCGTCGACGGGGATCGAGCCTATACGAAGGTCGTCAAGCGACGCTTGCACAAGGTCTGCCGTGCGCACGACGCCGTGTACTCGACGGGATTCATCACGAGGAAGTGGGAGCATGGTCGTTTCACCGATCCGTACATGCGCGAAGACCTCCAAGACTTCGGCGTGCTCATCGATACGCTCGAGTGCGCGACGAACTGGAAGAACCTCCCCGACGTGCACGAACGCGTTCGCAACTATTGCAAGTTGCGCCCGCAGACGATCTGCATGAGCCACATGTCTCACTGCTACCCGCAGGGAGCGAATCTGTACTTCATCTTCATCGGGAAGATGGACGTCGACGAGTACCTTCGTTTTCAGGCTGGTATTCTCGATGAGATCCAAGCCTCGGGCGCCACGATCAGTCATCACCACGGCATCGGCAAGATGTCGGCGCCATGGCTCGAAGGACAGATCGGGACACACGAACTCGAGGTTCTTCGCGCGCTCAAGCGCCATTTCGATCCGAAGAACATCCTCAACCCGGGGGGCACGCTGGCCCTCGATCTTCCCGAGGAAGAGCGGCGACGTCCGAGTCGCCCGGTGGGCGCCTAGATCCTCGACCCCAGGACTACGCGCAAGACGTCGCGGCGCGTGACCAAGCCCACGACGCGATTGTCCTCGATTACGGGGAATCGTCGATATTTCCCTCCGACGAAGCGTTCTGCCACTTCGAAGAGGGTGTCATCGACACTCACCACCTGGACGTCTCGCGACATGTGCTCGGCGACCCGTCCGCCGCCTTCATCGTGATAGCGCGCGACCATCGCCGCCTGAAGCAGATCGCGCTCGGTCAACACGCCGACCAGCGTTCCCTTGGCGTCGACGACGGGGGCGCCCGAGATCTTGCGCGCGACCAGGACCCGCGCCGACTCGAGCAAGTCGCTGTCCTCGGTGAAGACGACCGGCTTGGGCACCATGAAGTCCCGAACCCGCATTTTGGGGCTGTCATTCATGATGCGGCCTTCCTTCGGCAGTCCCCGGCCGACTCGGACGGGCCACGACCACACGCGCCACAGCCGCCCGGCTGATTGAGCCCCCCACAGCTGCCGCGGATGCCGTCTCGCCCGAGCAGTCGGCCCAGCGCAAGGCCACCGAACGCCAGAGAGAACACCAAGAAACTCACGATGAATAGTGCCATGTCGTCACCCTCCGAAGTCGTCGAACATGATGTTGTCGTCGGGCACCCCGAGGTCATGGAGCATCTGCGTCACGGCCGCGATCATCAATGGCGGGCCACAGAGATAGTACTCGCACTCCTCCGGGTTCCGGTGCGACGCGAGGTGCTGATCGAACGCGACCTGGTGAATGAACCCGACCGGGCCCGTCCATTCGTCCTCGGGCAAGGGCTCGGAGAGGGCAACGGTGTAGGAGAAGTTGTCGTGCTTCGCTGCCAGTGCCTCGAACTCCTCTTGGTAGAAGAGGTCGCGTCGTGAGCGCACCCCGAACCAAAAGGAAATGCGTCGGTCTGACCCGATGCGCTCGAGCTGGTCGAAGATATGGGAACGAAGAGGAGCCATGCCCGTTCCACCCCCGATGAATACCATTTCTTTGTCCGTGTCCCTTGCGAAGAACTCTCCGTAGGGCCCGGCGACGGTGACCTTGTCTCCGGCCTCGAGCGCGAATAGGTACGAGGAGACGATCCCCGGGGGTATGTTTTCCGCACTGGGTGGTGGCGTGGCGATCCCGATGCCGAGCATGATGATCCCTTGCTCCAGTGGAAAGTTCGCCATGGAGTAGGCGCGGGTCGTCGGCTCGCGGGTTCCTGCCTCGAGGTGGAGGATGCCTCGTCGTTCCCATTCGGCGCGATACTCCGGCTCGATGTCGAAGTCGCAGAAGCGAGTTTGGTACGGGGGGCACTCGACTTGAATGTAGCCGCCTGCCTTGAACGAGAACTCGCCGTCGGGCGGCAGTTCCAACACGATCTCTTTGATGTAAGTGCTTACCCCGCGGGTTGATCGAACGGTGCACTCCCAGAGCCGGACGCCGAAGAGCTCGTCCGGAACGCGGATGCTGAGATCTTCGCGCACGGCAACCTGGCAGCCGAGCCGCACGTGGTCGCTCGCTTCCCGCCTGCTGATGAGTCCTGTTTCGGTCGGAAGAAGCGGTCCTCCCCCATCGAGGACGCGCACTCGGCATTGGCCGCAGGTCCCTTTGCCGCCGCACGCAGCCGGCAAATGGAGACCGATGTCGGCGAGTGCGCCAAGGAGCTTGCCGCCGGCCGGGACCGTGTAGCGACGGTCATCGTTGACGACGAGTTCCACGAAACCTTCTTGGATGAGCCTGGCCCGCGCCAACAGAATCAGCGCCGAGAGCGTGACGACGATGCCTGTGAAGAGTGCGACGGCGAGGATGATTTCGATCATGTCGCGGCCCTCACAGTTGAATCCCCGCGAATGCCATGAACCCAAGAGACATCAGCCCCACGATGATGAAGGCGATTCCAAGGCCCTGGAGCCCGTTCGGGACATCGCTGTACTTGAGCTTCTCACGGATGCCTGCGAGGGCCACGAGCGCAATCGCCCAACCGACCCCGCTTCCGACACCGTAGACCACGCTCTCGGACATCGTGTATCCGCGTTCCACGGAGAAGAGCGTGCCGCCGAGGATCGCGCAGTTCACGGTGATGAGGGGAAGGTAGATACCAAGCGCTTGGAAGAGGGCGGGGAAGTACCGATCGAGCACCATCTCCAGCACCTGCACCATGGCCGCGATCACCCCGATGTACGTGACGAGTCCGAGGAAGCTGAGATCGACTTGCGGAAACCCCGCCCACGCCAGGGCACCTTCCTCGAGGATGTAGTGATAGAGAAACGTATTCGTCGGCACGGTGATCAACTGCACGACCACGACGGCCGCACCCAGTCCGAGTGCAGTCTCGATCCGTTTTGAGACTGCCAAGAACGTGCACATCCCGAGAAAGAACGAGAGCGCGAGATTCTCGATGAACACCGATTGGATGAAGATCTCTGCGTAGTCCCCCACTAGAGCACCTCCGTCCGGTGGACTTCGCGGATTCGGAATTCGGGCTTTTCGACCTGCGCGGTCTTCCACGACCGAATGGCCCAGATGATCATCCCGATCACGAAGAACGCGGCAGGGGGCAGCAGCATGAAGCCGTTTGGCTCATACCAACCCCCATCAGCGACTTTCGGCAGAATCGTGAACCCGAGCAGGGTGCCGGCGCCGAGGAGCTCGCGCACGCTCGCGACGATGATCAGGATCAGGCTATAGCCGAGCCCGTTGCCGATGCCGTCGAGGAGGCTCAGGCCGATGGGGTTCTTCGAGGCAAAGCTCTCGGTTCGCCCGAGCACGATGCAGTTCGTGATGATCAGCCCGACGAAGACCGAGAGCTGCCGGCTCACATCGAACGCGTAGGCTTTCAAGAGCTGGTCGACCACGATCACCAGTGACGCGATGATCGTCATTTGTACGATGATCCGAATGCTGTTCGGAAGAATTTTTCGGATCGCGCTCACCGCTGCGTTGGCGAGGGCGGCCACGGAGGTGAGCGCGAGCGCCATGTAGAGAGACGGGAGGAGAGAGGTCGTCACCGCCAGCGCCGAGCAGATGCCGAGCACGTGCAAGGTGACGGGGTTGTCGTCGACGATGGGCTCGACGAGGGCGCGTCTGGCAGACGGTCTCATCAGGTGCTTCCTCCTTCTCGAAGACGTTGTAGGTACTTCCCGTAGCCATGGTCGCCGAGCCAGTAACGAATCAGGTGCGTCACGCCGTTGCCAGTGAGAGTCGCTCCCGAGATTCCGTCTACGCGGTATGGCGCGAGGGGATCTTCCTTCGCGACGCTCCCTTTCACGACCTCGAAACGAAGGCTCCCCGATGGGTCGTAGAGCCGCTTCTCTCGCCAGCGTGCCCGCCATGCGGGATCCGCGATCTGGTCCCCGAGGCCAGGCGTCTCCGCGTGGTCATAGAAGGTGACGTCGGCGACTGTGTTGCCATCCGGCTCGAGGGCGATGAAACCGTACATGGT
>JBATTM010000165.1:0-2086 GCA_049670545.1 Polyangiales bacterium | reverse complement strand
GACTTTGACGGTGGCGTCGCGGTCCCCTTTGATACCAGGGGCCCGGTGTTGGTAGTCGAGGCTCTTCTGGATCTGGGTTTCAACGCTGCCCAGATTCGCAAGATCGTGGGCGACAATGCGGTCCGCGTACTTGCCGCGACGTTGCCCGACGCGCCGCAGCGTGACGAATTCCCCTGAAGCGCGTATGGTCTTTCGCGTGGGTGAATTCTCTCTGAACCCAATGTCGCTGTTGCGCACGGTCGCGTTGGCCGCTGTGGTGGTCGCCACTCAGCAGGCCCCCGTGCAGGCCCAGGACGCGTCGATCGACGATGTCGTCGGCACGGGTGCCACGGTCGCAATCGTGACCCCGCAGCCGACCAATCGAGACTCGACCTTCGTGACACTCTCGACGGGCAACGTCGTGTTCGTTCGCGGGCAACGCTTCGTCGTCACCGCCGAGCCAGCGCCCGCGGCAGTCCTCACCGACCCACCGCCACCGCCGCCCACTGACATCCTAGGGCCGGGGGATTCCCCGGCTGCCGACTCGGTTTGGGTTCCGGGCCACTGGGTCCCCGTGGAAGAGGGCTTCGCCTGGGCCGAGGGTCAGCACGTCGTGCAGAAAGTCGGACATGCGTTCGTGCCCCCACGGTGGGTGTTCATCAATGGCCGCCACTTGTTCTTCGCGGGGTTCTTCGTTCCCCATCGAGTCTGGGTGCGAAGCTTCTTCAACACGTTTCACTTCAGCGGCGCGCCCTCTTCACGTACGGCTGCTGCAACGAGGGACCGTGGGCCGTATTGGCCGATAGGATTTCGTGGGCCGAGCGTGAGCATCTCGCGCAGCCCAGGCCGCGGGCCCTACTGGCCCCTCGGGTTGGGGCCACCGACGACCCTCAATCGCGGGGGTGGCACGGTCGTCGGGCTTCCTTCCAATAACGCCCGTCGCTAGAACTCGGTATAGGTTAGCGACGTCCGACGATCTCGCCGACCTCTTCGAGAAGGGCCTTCGAGTAAAGACGGCCCGCGAGCGACCAACGCGCCTGGTACTGAATCGCCTGCCACGAGGAAGCGCTCGGGATGAGATTGATCACCTTGAGGCGTTCGGAAAGCTTCTGGGTTGCCTCATCGTCGACCGCTTTGCTGTCGAGGCTCGGCACTTTCGTCTTGAAGTACTGCTTTGCTTCCTCGGGAAGCGCATCAAACTTGTCTTTCTTGATGATGAACGCGCCGACGACGATCCCGCTCGACTGCTTTGCCATCGTCTTGAGCTTGGTGAACCACTGGAAGCTCATGACGGCGACCGACGACGCGATCACGGTGTCGATCATGCCGGTCTGAAGGCCGGAGTAGACCTCGGGGAGGCTGAGCAGGACGCCGTTCGCACCTGAGGCCTTCAACACCGCCTGCATCGGAGGGGAGTCACGCCACGCCCATGGGCGTGCCGTGCGCAGGTCGCCTGGTGAGCGAATCTTTTGTTGGGAGAACATGCGAATACGCCCAGCGTCGCCCCATGCGATCAATTTGTATCCGGCGTTCTCAAAGAGCTCGACGAAACGTGGACCCAGCTCTGTTCGAACGAGATCGAGTTCTTGGTACGTGGTGATCATCCCCGGTGCCTGTAGAACCAGCACCGAGCGGACCAACTTGCCCAACCCCGCGGACGTGATCAGCGCGCCATCGAGCTGCCCGACGCGCATCTTGCGCACGACCGTGCTCTCATCGCCGGCGACCCCGCCGTAATACATCTGCAGCGTGACCTTGCCGTCAGTGGCGTTCTTGAGGCCGACTTTCAGTTTCTGGTACTCATCGCCCAGTGGCGACTGACGCGGGGCCAACGTCGCGATTCGAATCGCTTGGACTTCGTCGGCCAGTGCCTCGCGCGCGAACGAATCGCCACTCACCAGAAGACCCACAACCAACAACAACAGGAATACTCGCATCGAGCGAGGCAACCACGTTCCATCACATCGTACAAGGGAAATTTGCCGGGCACGCGACGCGGGTTGACTTGGACGCCAACTTGGACATCGTGACTGTCGATGCGTAGACACAGCTTCGGAGCCTCGTTCGGACCGCTCCCGCTCGCGGTCGCCTGTGTAGGTGTCGCGGC
>JBATTM010000164.1:0-3483 GCA_049670545.1 Polyangiales bacterium | reverse complement strand
GCCGTCCCATGGGCGAACGCACCTCGCACTCCGCCGGAGACTTCTCCTTCTCGCTGCCAGGCATCCGCGGACGTCCCGACCTCGTCGCAACTTGCGAGCGCAAGCGCACGCCGAAGGATGGGGTCATGTGGAATTCGCGTCGTGGCTTCGCCGAGGGCCACCTCGCGGCCGCCATCCTCCAGCTCCGCCGCGAGTTCGGCCATCGCCAGTGTGGGCCCAAGCGGTTCTTTCGCGCGTTCGAATTCGCGCCTGAGCGCCGCCAATGACGCCGCGGTATCTCCAAGCAACGCGGCCTTGTCCGCGGTGACCATGTCGGCCGGGATCGTTTCTGGGGCCGCGTGCATTGCGTCGAGGACGAGACGAAGCTCTGAGCCGTCTTCTTCGCCGCGTAGGCGCTGGGCCGCACGAACATAGCGCTCGAGGCCGTAGGGATCGTCTGCGAAGAAGTCCTCGGTGGCTTCTGTGGCGTTCCGTTGCTCGGAAAGAAAACGGATCCGTCGTGCGAGGCGAATCGGTCTGCCGACATCCGTGCCTGCGGCTTCGAGAGCCTCGAGTGCGTCGATGGCTTCGGCGAGATCGCCCTCGACGGCGGCGATTTCTGTGCGGGTCCAAGTGCTTGCCGGATCGTCCCCCTCGCGCAGCAATGCGATCGCCCCGAGCGGGTCGCCAAGATGAGAAGCCATGTCGGCCGCGGCAGCCCGGTCTAGCGCGCCGCCCACCCGGCGGTGAACGCCGTCGATTGACGTCTTCCGCAGCGAACGTACCGCATCTGCGTAGTCGCCTAGCGCTCTTGCGGCCCGGATGAGACCGAATCGCGCGGGGAGGGAACTGGGGTCGAGGGCGCTGGCTTGTTGGTACAGCCCCCGTGCGTCGGCCAGATGCCCTCCTTGCTCCATCAACGCGCCGGCGTGCTGAAGGAGCACGGCTTGGCCGGTCGCGTCGTTCCACGTAGGGGCCGCATCGGCGATTGCAGCTCCAGCGCCGACGAGATCTCCGCGTGCGAGGCACCCGGTGGCCACGAGAAGCTGCGCAACGAAGTCCTTTGGGCAAAGGCTTGCAGCCTCTCGAGCTGCCTGTTCTGCGGCTGCCCGGTCGCCGGTGCGCTGAAGATGGACGTGGGCCAAGAGCGTGAGCGCAGATGCCCGGTCGTCGTCCGAGATCTCGAGCGAAGCCTCCTGGCGGAGGCAATTCGCGGCGTCTTCCCAGTCTTCGCGCCGCATGGCGTGGCGGCGAACCGCGCGGAGGGCCACGACGTCTCGCGGGTTTGACGCGACCGCCTCGCGGTACGCTTCGATCGCGTCTCCGAATGCCCCGATCTGTTCGAGCAGTTCGGCCGCGCCGGTGAGCAGGCAAGATCGGGCAGAACCAGCAGACCGTTCCGCAAGTGCGCGGAGGAGTTCGACGCGGCGCTTCTTGGCCGCAGCGTCTTGTCCGACGAGCGGGAGCGCCTCCTCACGCGGCGCGTGCTGAAACACTGTGCGTTGGGCGGCTTGTGCACCCGCATCCAGGGGGTCGGCTGGATGGGACACGTGCTTCACTTGCGGGCCGGTGTGTGTCGAAACGAACGTGTCGAGCAACGACGAGATGCTGTCGTCGTCGAAATCGAATGCTTCAGGCACGAGCGCGTACTCGCCCGTCGGAATCTCGGGTTCGTCCTTAGCCATGCGCTCCCCACAGGATCGACTCATGATGGAGCCAGAACCGAAGCAGTCCGATCGCACGTTTCGAGGCCCGAACCTCTTCGATGGTGACAGCCTTCGACCCGAGCACCCCCGACATCGCAGGCCCGATGTGTCCGCACGCGACGAGGCCTGCTTGGTCGGCGCCTCGTTGGAACCAGCGCACGTCGTCGAGCACCGCCGTCATCGTCTTCGTACCCTCGGGAATCAGCTCGCCAACGAGGCGCCTGCCCGCGCGCGGTAGCTTGACGTCGACATGCGGAATCCCCCCGATGTCCGGCGCAGGCTCACGCCGACCCGCGCGGAGGATCCCTGCCAACTGACCCGCCGCCTCCTCTGCAGATACGTCGAGCCACGAACGCGCACCCCGCGTCGTGATCCACGCGAGGCGACCCGCTTCGAAACGAGCGGCGTCAGAGAGCACGTCGGGCTGTCCGGCGGGGACCAGCCAGTCGAGCTGTTCATGTCGATTGAGCCGGCTGACCAGTGTGTTGTCCGGGGCGCCGTGGGCGACTTGCCCGATCGCTCCGCCCACCCGTCGACACAACTGATCGAGCTGGGCGTATATCGGACTACCCGGCGCGATTTTCCTGCGCGAGCGGGTTCGTGTCTTGTCGAGCAGAGGCCCAACCTGACGCATCAACCGAAGCACAACGGGATCGGGTGGCGCTCCGGGCAGTGCGCTAGCGTCGATCCGATCGAATCGCTCCCCTGGGTTCACGCGCGTGGTGGAGGTTGCGCCCGAGCGAAGCGCGGTCAGGGCTTCTTCGACTGCGGATGCGCGCTCTTTCTGTCCACCCCACACGGCGGCGTCCCGCAAGAGTTCGAGACGGTCTTCGTCGAGTCGTCCCCTCTCGATCTGAGTCCAGATCGCGTTCTCGAAACGCGTAAGCATTCGGCTGAGCCGGGCGGTGTCTACCAGATCGAGCGACGCCTCCATCGCTTGTCGATGGGTAGGGTCGAGCCCAAGTGCCCGCTCGCAAGCGTCCGCGGCGGCGTTCTCGTTGCCACGTCGTCGCTCGAGCCCGGCGATTCGTGTGAGCATCGCCGCATCGGCCAGTCCCAAGTCGTCGACGGCTCGAAGTTGCGCAAGGGCGTCTTCAGGTCGTTCGAGGTGGCGCTCGAGGAAATCAGCCGCACCGAGATGCGCGACCCGTTTTTGCTCGCGGGGGATGTCCGCACGTGCGAGATGCGTGAGGTGCACCACGGCCTCCTCCCAGCGTTCGAGCGACACGTGAATCTCAGCCGCCAACGCGAGGGCGCCGGGGTGGTCCGGTGACGCGGAGAACAGCTGGTCGAGCACTTCCAGAGCCTCGGCGCGCTCACTAAATCCACGAAGGAGGCGCGCGCGTTCATAGAGAAGCTCTTCACGACCGTCCGCGCCTCCCCGCTCGAGTCGGGCCGCGACCAGAGCTTGAAGGGCGTCTGCGTCTTCTCTTGCGGTCAGCAGATCATGAAGGCGCCGAAAAGCGACTTCGCGCGTGGGGTCCGCTTCGAGTGCCGCGCGAAACAGGTCTTCGGCTTGCGGTTGCTGCCCCAGCTGATCGAGTCTCACCAGCGCAGCCTCCTCGAGGAGGTCTGCCCGCAGGGACCCTTCAAGGTACTGCGCCAAGCGATCGCAACAGAGCGCGACCAGAGACCAGTCCTCGGCTTGCCGCGCCGCGATTCGTAGAATCTCCCACAGCGCGAGATCATCGGGGCGGTCGTCGAGGGCTGCGGTGAGGGGGGCGACCGCTTCGGGCCCTCGCCTCGCGTCCACCAGGGCGCGCCAATGGGCGGGCTGCAACGAGCGTCGCGCCAGCTC
>JBATTM010000163.1:0-2804 GCA_049670545.1 Polyangiales bacterium | reverse complement strand
CCACACGGGCGAGCCGCCAACAGTTCAATCCAAGATCACTCATGCCACCACCTGCGGACCCGCAGCCAAGCGGGCCTCTGGCCAATTGGTACCACGTCTAGGACGGTGTACGTCAACACTGATCGTTGATACACTCGCTCCGTATCATGCTTAACCTGACTCGCGCACTTGGGTGGATCGCGATCGCGGCGTTCGTCTGCTCGACGTCGGCCGCTCGCGCGCAGCCGCCTGACTACACCCTATTCGAGGCCGGGCAGGTTCGCCCGATCGCAATGTCGGCGGACGGCAGTCGACTGTTCGCGGTTAACACCCCCGACGCTGCGCTCGAAATCTTCGAGATCGACGGAGACGTTCTGGTTCTCCTCGGCAGTGTTCCCGTGGGTCTCGAACCGGTGGCCGTCGCTGTCCGTGATGCAGGAGAAGTGTGGGTCGTCAACCACTTGTCCGACAGCATCTCGATCGTCGACGTCGCCGTCGAGCCGGCGCGGGTCTCACGTACGCTGCTCGTGGGCGACGAACCACGAGACATCGTCTTCGCCGGCACGGATCACGAGCGCGCCTTCATCACCATGGCCCACCGCGGCCAGAACACCCCCAACCCACGCGGCAACTTCGACGTCGCAGGGGTTGGCCGCGCCGATGTGTGGGTGTTCGACGCGGACAGCCTCGGGTCCGCGCTAGGCGGGACGCCGCTGGCACGCTTGGTCTTGTTCGGAGATCGACCCCGCGCCTTGGCTACGACCGCTGACGGGTCGACCGTATACGCCGCGGTCTTCCGAAGCGGGAATCAGACGACGACAATCGGGGAGGGGCTCGTGTGCAACGACGAGGGCCCGTGCACCACCTTAGGTATCGACTATCCAGGCGGGCTGCCGGAACCTACGACCAACGGTGCAGGCATCCAAAGCCGGCAAACTGGCCTCATCGTCGGGTTCAACGCAAGCACGGGCGACTGGGAAGACGAGCTGGCTCGTGACTGGAGCAGCGCGGTACGCTTCTCGCTCCCCGACTACGACGTATTCGAGATCGATGCAGATGCCGCCACACCTGCCGAAGTCGCACGCGTCTCCGGGGTCGGCACCGTTCTCTTCAACATGATCGTCAACCCGGTTAGCGGCGATCTTCTGGTGTCGGCCACCGAAGCCAACAACCGGGTGCGCTTCGAGGGCGCTGCCGAATGGGTCGACGACCTCGGGCCGAAACCCTCCGGCGACCCTCCGACGGTCCGCGGTCATCTGCATGAGAGCCGAATCGCAATCATCGATTCAAGCAACGCCGTGACCTCCCGGCACCTGAACAAGCACATCGACTACAGCGCGAGTCCACAGCCCGCAGGCACCCAAGACCGCAGCCTCGCGACTCCACTGGGCATGGCGATCACCAGCGATGGCGCCACCCTCTACGTGGCGGGCTTTGGGTCGTCTGCCATCGGGGTCTACAACGTCGCCGACCTGCAGGACAATAGCTTCGTGCCGAGCGCAGACGATATGATCGTGCTTCCGAACGGCGGCCCAACCGGCATGGTACTCGATGAATCACGCGCCCGGCTGTACGTGATGACCCGCTTCGATAACGTGATCGCGGTCGTCGACACCTCGACGAAGCAGGTCGTCGAGACCGTCGTGCTCGACAACCCCGAGCCAGCCACGATCATCGAGGGTCGGCGTTTTCTCTACGACGCCAAGCTCACCGGGAGCAACGGCGAGGCATCGTGTGCGAGCTGCCACGTCTTTGGCGACATGGACGACCTTGCCTGGGACCTCGGCGACCCCGATGGAAGCCCGGCAACCAACCCCAACCCGTGCGCCCTCTCGACGGCACCAGTCTGCGGGCTCGCTGACTTCGACCCGCTCAAGGGGCCGATGACCACCCAAAGTCTGCGCGGCATGGTCAACGCCGGGCCGATGCATTGGCGCGGCGATCGTACCGGAGGCTCCACAGGTGGCGACCCACTCGACAGCAACGCCGCCTTTCTCGCCTTCAACGTGGCGTTCCCGGGCCTCGTCGGCCGTGACGAGGGCGAGCTCTCTGGGGATGATATGCAAGCGTTCACCGACTTTGCGTTGCGGCTCACCTATCCGCCCAACCCCATTCGCAGGCTCGACAACGTGCTCCGGGTCGATGAGCAAGCGGGGCTGAATATGTACATCGGGCCGATTACGGACATCGTCAGTGATTGCAACGGATGCCACGAGATCGACCGGGAGCGCGGCTTCTTCGGCACGAACGGGGGCTCGACGTTCGAGAACCTCACAATGGAATTCAAGGTGCCGCACATGCGAAACGCCTACCAAAAGGTGGGGATGTTTGGGATGCGCCCCTCGTCGTTCGCAACCGACATCGACGGCTCGTTCGCGGGCGATCAGGTTCGTGGTTTCGGTTTTCTTCACGACGGGAGCTTCTCCACGACGTTCAACTTCCTCGGCGCCACAGTCTTCTCGCTATCCGACCTCGAGCGTCGGCAGGTCGAGGCGTTGATCATGGCGTTCGATAGCGACCTCGCGCCAATCGTCGGCCAGCAGATCACGCTCAGCGATCAGAGTCCGGGCCCAGTCGACGCCCGCGTGAACCTTCTGATTCAACGATCCGCAGCGGCCTTCGTGTTGCCACGAATGGGCACGGCGACCGAGTGCGATCTTGTGGTCTCTGGCGTGGTTGACGGCGAGGCGCGTCGATGGTTGCGCCGTCCAAACGGGACCTTTGCGAGCGACGCCGATCCGGACGAATCCATTTCCGAGTCCGGACTCCGCGCCTTGGCCGAGGTGCCTGGTCAGCCGTTGACCTTCACGTGCGTACCACCTGGC
>JBATTM010000162.1:0-7760 GCA_049670545.1 Polyangiales bacterium | reverse complement strand
CGAAAGAGAAGTTCGAACAGCTGTCCCCGGAGGATCAAACCACGTTGGTGGGGACGGCGCGGCGCGCGGCCGCTGCGCTGGATCGGATCGTTCGCAAAGACGACGCGGCGGCGTACGAGGCCATGATCAAGCGCGGGACCAAGATCACCGATACGTCACCGTATCAAGCGGAGTGGGAAGCGGCCGCGCAACAGACACGCGAGCGACTGATTGGCCGCATCTACAGCAAGAGCCTTCTTGCGGAGGTCGAGGCAGCAGCGGACGGGAAGTAGGGGGGTAGTTGGCGGCGCGTGGCGCCGGGACAGGAGTCGCCCCACACAAAAGGGGACACAAAAGGGGACAGTCCCCTTTTACGTAGGGTTAATTTTGCCGGCGGAGCCGTGGGGCTGACGTCTGAGCGGGGCGGCCAGGCCTGCCTTGGCGGCGCGGCGCGCCGAGGTTCGCCCGGTGGGCTCACGGGTTTGTTGGGGCTGGGAAACGTGAGGTTAGTCGTTGTCGTCGCAGTCGAGATCGGGGGCCATCATCGTGTACGCGGCGCCGTCGTCGACGGCTTCGCGGCCGCTCTGATCGTGGGGCACGATTGCCGTACACTCGCCTTCGGTCTCGTTGCCGGCATCGTCCGTGGCCCGCCACGTGAGCGTGTAGACTCGGCCGTTGCCGCCGCCCTGACGCTCGGAGCGAAGCTTGACGCCATCGCATCCAAAGACGATGTCTGGCTCGGTGTTCCCGTCCCCGTTCGCGTCGACGGGCTCGTCGCTGGTCGCTGTAAGAAACTCAAACTCGACATCTTCGTCGCACACGTCCTCGATGGTGGCGCAATCGTCCGCGGTGACCGTCTTGAACTTGTGATTCGGCGGCCAGAGTTCCGTGAGCTCCGCAGGCTCAACTTTGGGTGGCGTCTCATCAAACACCGTGAGCGTGGCCTCGCACTGAAACACAGCCGGCTCGGCGCCCTCGGCCGTCGCTTCCGCGGTCACGACGACTTCGTGCTCGCCGAGGCCAAACGGGCCCTCGTCGTTCAAGGTGAGCTCGATGTCATCGCAGCTGCTCTGGGAAACATCCCCGGAGGGGGCCAAGAAGATGATGCCGGGATCGCCTTCCCCGTCCTCGCACTCGACCTTGAAATCATCAGGGCAGAACCAGTCTTCGGGTCCGACCTCGTCGAGATCTTCCACACAAGAAGCGATCAGTGGCGTGGAGGCGTCGCCCACTCCGTCGTTACTGCAGGAGGTTCCAAGGACCAGGGTCGCGCCCACGACGGCGCACAAGAAAAAACGGTGTTTCATCTCTCCAGTTCTGCGTGAAACACGGGCTCCGTGCCAACGCTAAAGTGACCCAAACGTACAAAGAGTCACAACAGTGCTGCACAACCGGCCGCCGTTGTTCGATACCCAACACAGTCACCGAAAACGAAAACGCGCCGGCCGCAATGAAGCAGCCAGCGCGTTCTCGAGAAACCAATTAACCCTACGTAAAAGGGGACTGTCCCCTTTTCGGTGGGGCTATTTGGCGTTGAGGCGGGAGAGGTCGGGGAGCTCGTCCAGGTTGGGGACGAGGGCGATCTCGATGCGTCGGTTTTGTGCGCGGCCTTCTTTGGTGTCGTTTGAGGCGACGGGCTGCGTGTCTGCGTAGGCGGCGGCCGAGATGCGGTCTGCCGGGACGCCGTATTCGATCAGGAGCGAGGTGACGTCGATCGCGCGTGCGCCCGAGAGCTGCCAGTTCGAGGGGAAGCGTGCCGTCTTGATGGGCACGTTGTCGGTGTGTCCGCCGACCTGGAAGCTACGTCCGCCGAGGCTTGCGAGCACGGGGCCGACCTCCGCGAGGATCTTGACGCCGTCCTTCTTGAGCTTGGCGCGGCCGCTCGGGAAGAGCACTGCTTCCGGAAGCTCGATGACCATCTTGTTGCGTACGATGCGAACCTTCAGCTTGCCCGCGTCGATCATCGACTTGAGCTGACGCAGCATGGAGTTGTACTCCTCGAGACGCTTGGCGGCGCGTGCTTCGCGCGCAGCGGCCTCGGCAAGCGCAGCCTGCATGTCGTTGATCTCGCCCGTGTAGCCCTTGACCAGCTTGTTGAGATTCTCGCGGTCCTTCTTGCACTGCGCGAGCTCCGACCCGGTCATCGTGCCGCTCTTCTCGAGCTCAGCGATGCGTGCGTCTGCGGCTCGCAGCTCGTCCTTCTTGCAGCCCGCCGTCAGCATGAGGCCGACCGACAGAATCAGTACCCAGCTTGCTTTATGCATATACCCCTCCAAAAGTGATTTCCCTAATTGGGTCCGGCACCTTATCAAGGGACTCATGCATCGCAAGTACTTGTAACGCTTTCCGCGACGTAACCGGCCGGTGACGAGGGCGTACGTGCTGGGCGACGGCTCACGACCCCCGAAAGGACCGAGATCATGCGTAAAAACGCGCTTCGCGCATCCAATTCCCTCCTCGCGATGCAAGTGGCTCTCGCGGTCCTCGTGTCGGCCGTCCCGATGCGGGTCCGTGCAGACGACCCCGATCCGCGCGCCCTGGTGGCCAAGGTCGTGAGTGAGGCGGGCGGCGCCGATGCGCTCCGCGAGAAGAAGGACGTCCAGTACACATACCTATATCGCAACGGCGAGACAGGCGCTTTGGACGTCTCGGTCGAGCGCTATGTCTTCGACGGCGAGCGTTCCTGGGCTCGCTACGATGTGCATGAGGGGGGCGCGTTCGCGGGGCTCGAAGGCACGATCGTCCAGGGCTACGACGGCAAGTCGACGTGGCAGACCGTCGACGGCGTCCGCACGACGGATCCGAAGCAGCTCAAGATCGCTGACTTCCTTCGAAAGACGAACTTCTACTGGTTCGCGATGACCTTCAAGCTTCTGGATCCGGGGATGACGTATGTCTACGAGGGGCGACGGAAAGTCGGCGACACGACGTACGAGCTCGTCCGCGTAGGCTTCGACGAGGGCGTGGGCGACGTGGCCGACACCTACCTCCTCTACATCAATCCGAAGACCTCGCGCATCGATCAGTTCCTGTTCACGGTGCTCGATTTCGGAAAGAAAGAGCCCCTGATGATGAAGGTCGAGTACGAGCGGGTCGACGGCCTTCTGATCGGGACCAAGCGGCTCTATGCACCAGCGACGTGGTCTGGAAAGATGCTCGGCACACCAAAGTGGGCTGAAGAGATCAGCGTGGGGATCCGCTTCGACAACGGTTTCTCGAACGCGATGTTTGACGCACCTTGAGACAGGCGTCGCTGGCGCTCAGTCTTTCGAGATCTCGCCGCGACGCAGTTGGCGATACATGTCGAGTGAGTCCTTGAGAACCTGAAGTGCGACGTCGCGCTCTTGCATGCCCTCGACCACGACCTCTTTGTGCTCGAGCGCCTTGTAGTCTTCGAAGAAACGCTGAATCTCACGGAGCTTGTGGTCGGGCAGATCATTGAGGACGCGCCGCTCCTCGTACTCTGGGTCGTGCGCGCTGATCGCGATCACCTTGTCGTCGATGCCTTTGTCGTCGCGCATGCGCATGACACCGATCGCGCGAGCGTACATGATCGTGAGGGGCACGACCGGCTCCTGACCGATCACAAGCACGTCGAGCGGGTCGCCATCGTCGCAAAAGCTTCGGGGCACGAATCCGTAGTTGGCCGGGTAGTGGACGGCGCTGTACAGGACGCGGTCGAGCTTGAGCAGTCCGCTCTCCTTGTCGAGCTCGTACTTGTTCTTGCTGCCCATCGGGACTTCGATGACGACCGGGAACACCGCATCGAGCTGATCTTCGTCGAGGTAGACGTCGTGCCAGGGGTGCATGGTGTCCCTAGAAGGCCACGGGTTCAGGCGGTGCGCAAGGCGCTTCGTTCAAGAACCGCGAACCCCGAACGGATTGGGCTTTCGCATCCGATAGGCGAGGAGGAGGGGCAGGATTCCGTAGGGGCCGTTGAACAGCCAAAAGATGATTGGTTTGCCAGGAGGGGGACCGATCCAGTACTCGGCGATCACGAACTCCGTCATCCCGTGCATCATGGCGCCGACATAGATGAAAGCCGGGATACGGATCCAGTTCTTTCCTTTCAGGAAGCTGTAGACCAGAACCACGTAGAAGGGGCCGTACACCATTCCGGAAATGCCCGTGTTGATCCGCAGGTACTCGTGGTCGGCGAGGAAGTAGTAGTCCTGCGCAAACTCGCCGTACCAGCGATTCGCACGGGCCCAGAACGCGTCACCCTCGAGCAGACCGAGCGCGTGCCAAGAGTCCGAGAAGAACGACGAGAACGCGAAGAACGAGAAACACGCGACGAAGAACCAGTCGCGTGGGCGTGTGCTGATCGGAGTTCCTGGCGGCGAGGCAATCATGGGTGCGAGTCTATCACCAGCTGACGATGGGCCAGCGACGCTTTTTCGCGGCCCGTCGAAGACGTGGGTCGGGGGCCACGACTCGCGGGTGGCCAACCGCGTCGAGCATCGGAAAATCGGTCAGCGAGTCGCTGTAGAAGAAGCAGTCGGCGAGGTCGATGCCGTGCTCGGATACCCACGCGCGCGCATGTTCGACCTTGCCGGGCCCGTAGCAGAGCGGTGTGCGAAACGTGCCGTCGAGCTTCCCCTCGTCGTCGGTCGGGAAGTCGTTGGACAAGAAGTCGTCGAGCCCCCAGGTGTCGACCGCGACCCGTGACGCGAACGCCGACGCGCTCGTCAGGAGCACCAGTTGGTGGCCTGCGCGGCGATGCTCGGCAAGGGCAGTGCTCGCCCCGGGTCGTAGATGGTGGGCGACCTCCCGCAGAAACCAGCGCCTCGTCTCGTATTGCAGGTCGTCGTAGTGGCGCCCGCGATAGTGTGTGACTGCCTGGTTGAACGCGGTTTCCATGTCGATCAGCGCCAGGTGGTACAGGACGTTCCACGTCGCGACCCGGCCGAACTGGCGCGGCGAAATGTTGCCGCTCAGGAGCTCGTGCTTGGCCCACAGCGTCCCGCTGTTCACGCCGAGCAGGGTGCGATCAAGGTCGAAGAAGGCTGCCGTGGGGCGGGTCAAGGACAACCATCTATCCTGGTTTGCGTCGGCCTTCCACCGATTTGTCGCCAACCGTGGCTGGGGCGGTTGCGAATCGCCGCCGGATGCCCGAGATTACGCGCCGGAGAACACACTGCATGAGCATCTTGGATCGTTTCAAAGTCACCGATCGCGTGGCTGTCATCACAGGAGCGGGGCGCGGCATTGGGCGTGGCATCGCCATCGCACTCGCGGAGGCGGGGGCTGACGTCGTCCTCGCCGCACGCCGGGAGAATACCCTCGAGGAGGTCGCGAGCATCGTCGAAAAGGCCGGGCGCAAGGCGCTGGTGGTCCCGACGGACGCGTTGGTGCCAGAGCAGTTGGATCGCCTCGCGGCACGCGCCCTCGAGGAGTTCGGCGGCGTCGATTTTCTGGTGAACAACGTGGGGGGCACGCTTCCGGGGCCTGCGCTGCAGTGCACCGACGACGAGCTCAACAAGTCGTTCAACTTCAACGTGACGACGGCGCTTCATATGTCGCGCGAGCTTGCACCGTCGATGGCGTCGCGAGGGCATGGAGCGATCGTCAACATTGCATCGGGCGTGTCGCACCTGGTCGATCGTGGTTTCGTCGCGTACGGCACCGCCAAGGCCGCGATGTCCCACATGACCCGCCTGCTTGCACACGAATGGGCACCCCATGTGCGCGTGAATGCGATCGCGGTCGGCGCGACCGAAACCGATGCGTTGGCGATGGTGACCGCGGACCGAAACCTCGCGAAGCAGATGGAAGACTTGACGCCGATGGGCCGTCTCGGAACGGTCGAAGACATCGCGGCTGCGGCGCTCTACCTGCTGTCGGACGCAGGGAGTTGGGTGACTGGAAAGAATCTGGAGGTCGACGGCGGTACGGTGTCGTCCAACTGGCCGTTCAGCATGCCGAGCGGGCTCTCCGGGCCTTCCGGCGAGTGAACCACGGGGAGGCACGATGAAGTCTGCGCGAATCGAAACCTTCACGACGCGGGCAGAGGACATCGAGCTTCGAGAAGTCGAGCCCCCGCAGCCCGCGCGCGGTCAGGTATTGGTGCGGATGCACATGGCGCCGGTGAATCCTTCCGACTTCAACTACGTCGAGGGCACCTACCAAAGCGCATTCAGTCGATTGATATGGAACCATGGGGCTGACCGCCCAGCGGCCCAGCTTGGGAATCCTCCGTTCGCATGGCCCCCCTACGCACTCGGCGTCGAAGGGGTGGGCACTGTCATGTCCGCAGGAGGCGGCCTTCTTGCGAGACGACTCGTGGGCAAGCGCGTGGCCGTGGTCGGTGGGCCCCCGAACGGCACGTGGCAGGAGATGGCCCTGATCGATGCGCAACGCGCATTCCCGGTGTCGCGTCGCTTGTCGGACGAGCAGGCATGTGCGTTCTTCGTGAATCCACTCACCGCGCTCATTCTGGTGCGGCAACTGCTGCGCGTGCCGCGGGGCGCGGTCCTTCTACAGACCGCGGCGGGGTCCGCGTTGTGTGGGATGGTGCGCAACCTCGCCCGTGCCGACGGTTTTCGGGTCATCGATGTCGTTCGAAGTCAGGCGGGCGCCGAGCGACTTCGAAGTGCCGGATCCACCGATGTCATCGCGCTCGAAAGTGAGAATCTGGTCGCGGCGGTTCACCGGCTGTGCCCAGGGGGGGTGTCTTTCGTGCTCGACGCGGTGGCGGGGCCGACTGGATCGGAAGCGGCGCGGTGCCTCGCCCCTGGGGGGCGGATGGTGTGCTACGGCACCCTCAGTGGAGAGCCGCTGTCGATTCCGCCGCGGGACTTGATGATGCCGATGACCCGAATCGAAGGCTTCTATCTCCCGGTCTATCTCGAGTCGAAATCGCTCTGGCGTCGGCTTTCGCTCGTGCGGGCCAATGCCAAACTCATCGCGGAGGGAATCTTGGACACCCCCGTTGCGCGTGTGTATCCGCTCGACTCCCTACACGAAGCGCTCGCGCATGCGCGCCGGCCGGGAAGAGCCGGCAAGGTGTTGCTCGACATGCGCAGTTAGCCCCGCGCTTCAGGGGTCTTCGTCACTGGAGTCCGACGGTTTCGCACTCACCAGGGGTGCAAGCCTGCCCTCGCGGAGCATCTGTTCGAGAGCATGCTGAATCTCGCGACCGAAGATCACGGACGCCGCGTCGAGCGCGACGGGTCTCAGCGCTTCGAGTAGACCGGTCGCACCGTCGGCGATCTGATCGTGAAGTTGGTCGTGGAAATACACGCTCAGCTCTTTGGCAGCCTTCGAGAGATGACCGGAAAGAATCGTCGTGGCCTCTTGCGCGGTTTCGATGCCGATGCCGTGGCGTTCGAGTGTGAGTGCCATGTGAAGAAGGGCAGGGCTTCGCGCGAGATACTGATTCGACTCCCGTTCGACGAGTCCCGTTCGAAGCAGTGCTGCGAGCAAGCCTGGCTGACGACCTTCGAGGCGACTCTGCATCTGCGCCTCGCTCAGCAGCTCAGGGACGTCCTCGCTCCAGGGCGTTCTTAGCTCTGCCTCGAAGCCAAACCAATCCTCCATCGAGGTTTGCCCCGCGTCGAGCTGCTCGAGGAGGTTTCGAATCGCGCGTATCTGAAGGCCTCGGTCTTGCAGTCGGGCGATCAGTTCCAGGCGCTCGACGTGGGCGTCGCCGTAATAGGCTTTGCGCCCTCGCCGAGCTGGCGGTGGGAGTGCGCACTTGCTCTGGTAGAATCGAATCGTCCGGCTCGGCACGCCCGTGCGCGCCGCAAGCTCGTCGATTGTGTATGTGGCCTCGTCTTGCT
>JBATTM010000161.1:0-1586 GCA_049670545.1 Polyangiales bacterium | reverse complement strand
TTCACACGTTACGGCGCCGACCTCTACCAATACGGGAAATCCGTGAACTTCGAGTTCCCATATCGCGCGCTCCCGCAAGACCTCGATCTTTCGAACGTTCCGCCGCCGCCCGTCACGACGATGGCGTAGGCGAACGGGCCAAATCCGAGAGATCTTTCCTTGACCCCAGGGCGGTGGTAATTGAGTGCGCGAAGATGGCTTTGAAGGACACGACCAATTGGGTCCGCAACGAGTGGGGCATCTTTCGCAAGGGCGGCGAGATGGGCGTCTTGGAACGCGCGCGTTGGGTTCGCCAGTGGGTGCCGTTCGGCATGCGCACGATCGGTTGGACCGTGGTCTCGCTAAGCGGGGGTCCATTGTCGCGGGGTCGGGTGTCCACGTGGGCCGCGACGCAGTGGAGCCAGTCGAGCGCCAAGGGGCTCAACATCGCCATTGAAGTCGACGGGCTCGACCACGTACCCGAGGGCGCGATGGTGTACGCAAGCAACCACGAGAGCCTGGTGGATATCCTCGTACTCGGGGCATGTCTCCCAGGCGACTTCAAATGGGCAGCTAAACGATCGGTGATGAACATTCCGTTCCTCGGCTGGCATCTTCGCCTTGCAGGGCACGTTCCGGTCGACCGCAACAAGGGCAAGGATGCGGCAAGTGCGGTGGTCGAAGCGTTCACCAGCGTTCTCGACCAGGACAAGCCGCTTCTGGTGTTTCCCGAAGGCACACGAACCGAAGACGGAAAGCTCCGCCCCTTCAAAGACGGCGCCTTTCGCGCGGCGGTTGAAGCGGAGGCACCGGTGGTCCCGGTTGCGATTCGGGGAACGTACTCGCTCATGTCCCGGGACGCGGTCGACACAGGAAGCTCGCGCGACCCCAACTTGAACCGCGTGGTCACCGTGCGCGTTGGCGCCCCGCTCTACCCCGTGGCCGAGTTGAGCGTAGAGGACCGTGTCGCCGACCTTCGTGATCGAACCCGAGAGGCGATCCTCTCGCTAAAGAACTGCACAACCCCTATCGGGGTCGGCGGCGAATCAGTGCAGCTGTCCGGAAGCTGATCACCTCGGCTCCGCGCTGATTGGTGAGACGCAAGCGGCTTCCGATCACACCCACATCCGGCCGGCTTTTCGAGACGCGCGCTTCGGTTATTTCCGCATGCAAGCGAAGCTGGTCGCCAGCGCAGGCAGGCGTGTGAAAACGTACGTCGTCCCAGCCAAGGCCGATTTCAGTCGCGACAGGCTCGTCATTCATGCCGTGCCCCATACGAATCGCGATCGCGACCGTATGAATCGCGGAGGTAAAGAGCGTCCCAACCGGCGTCCGCGCCGCCGCTTCCTCATCCGTATGAAACGGCAGCGGATCCCATCGCTCACAAAACTCAACGATCTCCGAAGCCTCGAGCTCATACACCCCCTCCGAAACCGAACCCATCCCCACCACGAAGTCCTCAAAATACCGCATCTCACGCCCCCCACTTAACCCCTCGTAAAAGGGGACAGTCCCCTTTTACGAGGGGTTAAGTGTATTGGTCGACGACTTGACCGAGGCCTGGAACGGCGCTTTCGACGTTCTTGCGGGCCGAGCCGCGAAGCTTC
>JBATTM010000160.1:0-1757 GCA_049670545.1 Polyangiales bacterium | reverse complement strand
GGATCATAAGCCGCCTCAAGATCGAAGTCCTTCAAGTTCGATAGCGCCTTTGTTTGGTCCGCGGCGTCTTGCTTCCAGGTGTTGGCGTTGAATGATCGAACCAACTCGGCCGCGGTCGTGCGATTCATGGGACCGTTTGTGACCTGGAAGAGGACGTACGGATACGTCATGGATCCCTCCGGCGACGTGCTCATCCATCTGCTGATCGAGCGCTTCTATCAACGAAGGCTCGATCGGATACCATCCGTCGGGAACCTGGGCCGAGAAGTGGTTCGCCTCATCCAGATGCGGTGCAGATTGGGCGTTGGCCGCCCACGCCAGATACATGAAAGGACCCCCACGAGGCTACCGACTGTTCTCCGTATTCCGAGCATCCTGTTCCTTTCGCTGGCCGTGGGGTGAGCATACAAGAGAGCATCCCTCCATCTCGCGCGATATGGGAACGGGTTATCCACAGGCATCTTTACCTCTGAACCTAGAAGAGCCTCGGTCGGCACCGTCAACCACGTTCAACTCGCATCGACGCGATGAGTCTGCGCAGACCTGGCGCTGCAAACCCGGCGGTCTTCTTAGGCGCGAACGCGCCGAGGACCAATGCACCGATGATGAAGGCGAGGACGGTGCCCGCCTGGTGTACGTCGAGGCGGTCGCCGGAGCGAGCTTGAATGGTCGTGATCTCCGCGTCGATCAGGTTGCGCATGCGCTTGAACAGCGTGGGGTTTCGGATCGCTTCGGCAAATAGACCTACCCAGCAGCGTGCGGCTGTGATGTCGGCACGCTCGTCGAGCCTAAGGGCGCCGTCCACGTAGGCCAGGAGCGGGTCAAGCTCCTCACGATCGCGAACGCGGACGCGGAAACGTGCGACCAAGTCCGACAGCAACGAGCCGAGGAGGTCCTCTTTGTCCTCGAAGTGGTAGTGGATCAGACCAGGAGCGACGTCAGCTTCGATGGCCACGGCAGCGATGGTGGCGCCGGCGTAGCCGTGATCCGCGAGTACGCGGGCAAAGGCTCCGAGGATCTCGGCCCGTCGGGCCTCACGATTACTGGGTCGTCCCATTTCTTGGTTGAATAACCAATTTACTGGCTCCAGTCTAGGTGCATGCAGTCGAGAAAGAAGATTGGGACCCTGGACCGGGCACGCTTTGCTGCCGCATGGCGCGCCGTCGGCGCGAGTCATGACAACGCTTCAGCGTGGCTCGCGGACCGCTACGCCGAGGAGCACCGCGCCTATCACGACGCTGAGCACGTGGCCGAGTGCCTGGCCTGGTTTGACCGCGTACGAGGCCTCGCGAAGCGGCCGGCAGAGTTTGAGGTGGCGTTGTTCTTTCACGACTCGATCTACGAGCCCTTGGCCTCCGACAACGAGGCGAGCAGCGCGGAGCAGCTCAGGCACTTCGCGCGGGAGGCGGGGATGCCGACTGAAGCGGCGGAGCGGATCGCTCGGTTGATCGAGTCCACGGCGACCCACGGAGCGACGTCAGGGGATGCCGCGCTCCTCGCCGACATCGACCTCATGATTTTGGGTGCGTCGCCCGCTCGCTACGCGCGCTACGAGCGGGAGGTGCGGCGCGAATATGCGGCCATCGATGAGGTGTCTTACCGGAAGGGCCGGGCGCAGGTGCTTCGCGGCTTCCTGGAGCGGGTCGAGATCTATCGCACGCCTCGGCTTGCCACACGATTGGAGGCCCAAGCGCGGGACAACCTCAGCAGCGCCCTATCGCCGCTGGAGCGATCGGAAGAAGGAGGCGAGCGTGTTC
>JBATTM010000159.1:0-4850 GCA_049670545.1 Polyangiales bacterium | reverse complement strand
CAAACGCACCTACGACCGCGTCGAGCGCTACGCAGAGACGATTCTTGCAGACCTCGCACCCGACGCATGCTTCTGGGGCAACGAGGCGACGATGTTCTACCCGCTCGCGTACTACTACCAAGGCGTGCTCGGCCGAAGGACGGACGTTCGGTACTCTCTGGTGTTCGGCATCGTCGAAACCGGCCACGACTTCGAGCGCCACGCGGACCTCATGGTTCAGCAGCTCGAAGAAGGGTGTCCGGTGTACGTCACCTCGGCGGGCTATCCCGAGCGTCACGTGATGAACCTCGTGTACCAACAGCTCGCCCCTACGCAGGGGCTGGCCGCCATCTCGCGGCTGCCGGAGCGCGCATTTGTCGAATCGTTCCCAGGGTTCCGGTGGGACGCGCGTGAGGTGGACGCGGCGGACGGGACTCGGATCTATCGGTTGGCGCCACGTTGACGCTGGAAGCCTAGGACGACGACCGATTCGTTGGCGAAGGCGCGCGGTCGAGCTATCTCACAAGACAATGGCGCGTCCTCTATGTGGTCGAGGGAGACCGCTTCGAGGTTGTCGTGCTGGAGGTGAATCCCCATGAGTACTAGGCGTGGAAAGAAAGTTCAGGACGCACTTCGGGGCGGGCGATTCACGAAGTCGGTCGTTCGAGTCAAGCTCACACCCGCCGAGATGGTCCGTATCCTCCGAGAAAAAAACGAGCTCACGCAATCAGAGCTCGCGGAGCGTACCGGCCTGACCCAATCCACGATTTCGAACCTCGAAAACGGGCGTACACAACTCGGTGCGGAGCGAGCCAAGACGCTAGCACGAGCGCTTCGAGTGCATCCGGCCGTGCTGCTCTTTCCGGGTTGGGACGTAAGCAAGGAAAGCGCCGCGTAGCTGGCCTGTGTGGATCCCGCTGATAGGTTCCGTCGGCACTAGCTGACGGCGTTCTCGAAAGAAAGAACTCTGACGCTCCGGCTCAGAGCGCGAAGCCGTACATGTTGACGACCTTCTTCTGGCTCTTGTTCTGGTAGACCTCGATCGGGAACCCGCGCCGCTGCTTCTGCTGGGAATCGGAGCCCGCTTCGACGGCCATGATGACGAAGGTGTTGGGACGGATGCCCTTCGCGGACCAATCGTAGAACGTGGTCGGGGCCGGGGTCTTGGTCTTCTTGACCTTGCCGACCTTGGTGCACTTGCGGCGGTAGTACACGCGGCCGTCTTGCACGTAGTTGATTTTGTCGGTCTCGACGCAGTTGTACTTGTCTTCAGTCCAGGTGGTCGACTGGAAGGTCGTGGCCACGAGTTCGTTTTTTGGTTTTCCAGCCGTCTTCACGACGCCGCTGCTCTGGGCGTTGAAGAGACCCCCTGTGCGTGGGATCTTGGTCCGCTCTTGGCTCTTCGCCCGCGTGTACACGAGGTTCCGGGAGCGGTCTTGGAAGGCGCCATACTGGATTGGGAACTTCTCGCGGTCCGACTTGATTCGGTTGAGCTCGTCGAGCATGGCGAAGCGGACGGCGGCGCGCGGGCCCCGCCAAGGCCTGGTGCGTTCGTTGAGCTGGAGGTAGAGCGCGCCGACACTCGACGGCGAGGTCACCGCGTAGCATGCGCCGAGCGCATTCAGCAGGACGTAGCCGATCGGCCCTTGCACCCCTTCCATGAACGCATCCTTCGACTTGAATCGGCTCGACTTGACGAACTTGACCATCCCCGACTCGACGCGGCCCCAGCACCCATCGACTGCGCTCTTGCGCGTGCCGAGCAAGTCTTTCTCGAATGCGAAGGTCGCGTCCATGGCGGCCTTGTGCTTCTGATACGCGGTCACCCACGCGGCCCATGCTTGGGTGGGCACGGTTTCGAGCAATGACTTGTACTCCGGGTCCGAGGCGACCTTGGACGCAGCCAGTCTGGTGACATCGGCGAGGAGCGACTTCGCCTTTGCGTAGGATTCGGACGCGAGCGCCTGAAACGCGGCGTTCATGGCCTTCGTTTCACGGTCGAGCGTGGCGCGGTCGAGGGCGCGCACGTCAGCACCACAAAGCCCGATCGTCGCCCAGTCGTTCTTGTCCCACTCTCGGTTGCCATCGGGAAGGCACTGCAGCGAGAATGTGAGGCGGTCGAGCTCGCTCGGTGGCGTCGCGCTCTGATCCACGAACCAGCCGTACTCCTCGGAGACCTCGCCGCGAAACATGTAGAACGGCGGATTGCGGCACCCGAACAAGGCCTTGCGGGCACGCGAAGTTTGCGATTCCGCGAACGTGGCCTCTTCATCGACGGCGAACTTCGCGCAGCCTCGTTGGACCATGGCATCCCAGGCGTCCGAATCGATGCGCGCGACCATCGAGGTGATGGCCTCGTCTTTCGTTTGCCCGGTGTGGTTGACCCACAACTGAACGACAGACGCCGCCATCGCTTGAAACGCCGGGTCGTCGGGATGCTCGCAGAGGTCGTTCAGGAGCGACGCGACATTTCTCGGGGAGAACCCGTTTCGCTCACTCACGGTGAGGGTGCGACCCATGCGAGACATCACACTCCCGCTTGGGTCGCCGGCAGGCTTCGCGCTCGCACACCACGTGGGCTTGAAGGGGGCCACCTTCGGGCGTCCTTCGTCGGGCGTGACGGTGGGTGCTTGGGCGTCGGCGTCCACGGAGAGGAGGCAGACCACGACAACGGAAACGAGGGAAAGTGAGCGTCGCATGGGGAGGAGGTCTACCACGCGGAACCTGCCTGCGGTCAACCGCCATCGCGACCACGAGGATGTGATAGCCTGCGCCCTTCGTATGCGTCTGACCAACCCCAAGATGGGCCGCTTCTCATGGTCGCTTTGTGTCCTCGTCGCTGCCTGCGGCGGGGGCGGCCCCGACGGGTCGGGTGGCCAAGGGGGAAACGGCGCGACCGCTGGGTCCGGTGGCACCGGAGGATCGGGGAGCGCTCTGGTTGGCGTCCTCATGGACAGCCCGGTCTCCGGCGTGGCGTACGAAACCCCGACGCGCTCCGGGGTGACCGATGCCCAAGGCCGCTTCAGGTACGATCCCGGCGAGGCGGTGACCTTCCGGGTCGGGTCGACGGTTCTTGGGGAAGCCGATGGGCAGCCGGAGGTGACCCCGTTCGAGCTCGTCACGGGCGCGACAACCGTGACGGGGACCACACCGATCCTGGAAGGGTTGCGAGATCCGCGGTCGCCGCTGCGCCGTGTGCTCAATGTCGCAGTCTTCGTGCAGACCCTCGACGCAGACAACGACCCGAGCAACGGGATCGAGATTGCACCCGAGGTAGCCGGTGTGTTCGACGGAGTGACCGTCGACTTTGACGTGCCACCGCTCGAGTTCACGACCCAGTTCGTGTTTCGCCAAGCGCTCTTCGAAGCGAACGCGGCGTCGCTTTTCGGCGCACCACGCGGGCCAGCGGGGGCCGCGCGCGCGATGAAGCATCTCTACGACACGCTCGAGATCGACCCGGCCATCTTTCAGCCCGCGACCGTCAGCGTTGCGTCGGGCGGCAATCCGGTGGGCCAGGTCGAAACGTTCTCGTATGATGCCGACGGAAACCTCACCCAGAGGGGAGCCGACATTTCAGGCGCGAGCGGCACCCCTGGGCTCGATGGGGTGCCCGACCGAATCGACACATGGACGTACGACAGAGACGGGAACCTGCTCACCCAGTTCCAAGACCTCGGGGCGTTCACGCCAGCTCGACAGACGACCTGGACGTATGACGTCTACGGCAACGTCACGAGTGAGATCTTCGACGATGACGAGGATGACCTTCCGGATCGAGCCGAGCGCTCGACGTACGACGACCTGGGCAGTCTCGTCCGGTTCGAACGCGACGACGAGGGCGATGGTGTGCCGAATTTCGTGCAGACGTTCGCATACGATGAGCAAGGCAACCAGATCCGGCGCGAGACCGATTTCAACGGGGACGGCAGCTTCGTTCGCGGGGAATCGTGGGAATACGACGAACGTGGCAACGCCATTCGATACGAGTTCGACCTCCAGAACGACGGCGAACTGGAACGCATCGACACGTTCGAGTACGACGCCGCAGGCCGCGTGACGAAGCGCTCAATCGACACCGACGCGAACGGGACCCCGGATGACATCACCGTGTCGGAGTACGACGCCCAAGGAAATCAAACGCTCGAAGCGCAAGACTCTGACGGCAACGGCACTGACGACCGGCGTGTGGTGTTTGAATACGATTCGGATGGCAACGAGACGCGGCGCGAGACGGACGAAGGCGCCGACGGCATCGCGGTGGCCGTGAGCGTACGCACCTACGAGAACGGGCGTCTCGTCATGGTGGAGAACGACTCCGACGGAAACGGCGTTGTCGATTCCCGGACGACGACCATGCGCGACCCGAACGGCAATCCGCTGCGATTCGAGCGAGACACGGGCGCGGATTCGGTCATCGAACGGATCGAAACGTACATGTACGACGACAACGGCAATCAGATTCGATTCGAGCGCGTGAGCATCGAGCCGGGGATCCAGAACCTCATCCGAACCAGGACCTTCAGCGACCAGAGCTGGGGCCTCGCGACGTTTCTGGCGGGCGTGAAGCGGTACGATTTCATTGTGACGTTCTGAGTCGCGCGGGGATGTCGGCTGCTTTTCGCATGGTGTCGATGGCGACCGAGAGTCATCGGTGCCTTCTCTTCGAGGTTCGACAGGTGTAGGGTCGGAGGGCGAAAGACCTGACACACCATGCGCGCACGCTCACGCTTCTCGTTCGTCGCTCTCCTGCTCCTGGCGGGCAGCTGCGACGCAGGCACGGAGCCGATCGGTGCGTGCTGCGACGAGGGCGCGTGCACGGTGGTGACCGAGGCGAGCTGCGGCGGAGTCTTCGTCGACGGCCTGTGCGCCCC
>JBATTM010000158.1:0-2506 GCA_049670545.1 Polyangiales bacterium | reverse complement strand
CGTCTTCTGGCAGCTCGGCCGGGTACCCCTGGTGCCGGTCGGCGATCCACGGCTTCTCAAGAGCCTTCACCACCACCAAACACACTGAGCAAGCAGGAATGAGTACGAAGCAACACATTCTGATCCCCGTCATCACGCTCGTCCTGTGTGGGCTTGGCTGTGGCCCTGCGGAGAGCGTTGACCGCGATTGGCCGGATGATGAGTACGCGCAGGTGAGACGCAGCCAGACCGAGGCGCTCGAGGCGGGCGCGCTCCCGATCGACGAAGCCATGGCGCAGTTGGCCACGACGCCGAGGGGCGAACTCGACGCGATCGCAGCCGAGCCGTCGGAGGACCTTTCGGCGATGAACGGGTGGTCGTTCAAGGGAGCGGTCGCGATCGCCACGGGTGAAGTGACCATGCCTGCCGAGTGCGAAGGTGCGCCCGACCCGCAGGCTTGCTGGGGCCAGAAGCTGTACGGCTCCAAGGGCTGCATCGCGTGTCACGGCGTAGGCGGGGAGCGCCAACAGCCTTGCCCGAACTGGAGCGGCTTGTTCGGCAAGGACCGGCTCCTCACGAGCGGCGAGACCGTCGTCGCCGACGAGGCCTACATCACCAACTCGATCCTCAACTCCTGGGATCAGGTGGTCGAGGGCTATGGCAAGACGATGCCTCCGTACAACCTCCCCGACGAAGAGGTGCAGGCGCTCGTCGCGTATGTGAAGTCTCTTGGAGGCGGATCATGACGGGCCGGCTCCGGATTGTCTTAGTCAGCGCATTGTTGTTGTCGTCCGCCGCGTGCGAGGCGCGCCAAGACAGTGAGGCCGAGGCGTATCGTGCCGAGCTCTACGATGGATGCGCGCAGTGCCACGGTGAAGCCGGGCAAGGAAACCAAGATATCGGGGCGCCCTCGATCGCCGGCCTGGAGCGTTGGTACGTCAAAGCACAACTACGGAAGTTCAAGCGTAGCCATCGTGGTTGGCATTCCGAAGACATGGGCGGCAAGAAGATGTGGCCGATGGCGCAAGCCATGGACACCGACGAAAAGGTCGACCTCGTATCCACCTACGTCGCAAGCCTTCCAGCGAGCAAGCCGGCACCGACACTCGAGGGCGGCAACCCTGAAACCGGGAAGATCTATTTCGCGACCTGCGTCCAGTGCCACGGCGCAGATGCCGGCGGCAACATCGACGAGTACGGGCCGCCACTCAATCACGCGAGCGATTGGTACCTCCTGACCCAGCTTCAGAACTTCAAGGAAGGGCGGCGAGGAACCCACCCCGGCGACGTGACTGGCGCTAAGATGCGGCCGTTCTCGATGACTCTGCCCAACGAGCAGGCCATGAAGGACGTCATCGCGTACATAGGCACGCTTCAAAATCAGGAAGACACGAAAGTAGATTAGATGGCCGGCAAGACACGCAAACCCGATGAAGAGGCATCCTTTTGGTTCACGTGGACCATGGCGGGCGCTGTTGTGTTCGTCGGGGTGGTCTTCGTGTTCATTCTGAACTGAGCGGAGAGAATTCGGATGCTCCAAGGACTATACGACTTCATCAAAAGCATTTTCGAGCCGCTCGGACAGTACTTCATCGGGTCTCTCGTCCCCGAAGGTTCCTCGTTCGCGAGCGACATCGATTCGCTGATCGCCCTGGTCGGCGTCTTCGTCGGCTTCTGGGGTTTGCTGGCATACATGATGTTCTTCTTTCTGATCTTTCGGTATCGCCGCAAGGAGGGGCAGCGCGCGCAGTACGTCACCGGCGAGGAGAAGAACCTCAAGCGTTGGATCTCGTGGCCGCACGCCGCGATCATCGTTTGCGACCTCGTGATCGTCTTCATGGCCGTCATGGTTTGGTACAACATCAAGCAGGAGCTGCCACCGGCGGACGCGACGGTACGCATCGTGTCTCAGCAATGGGCGTGGAACTTCATCCATCCGGGCCCGGACGGAGTGCTCGACACCGACGACGACATCGACACGTTCAACGAGCTCCACGTGCAGGAAGGCTTGACCTATCACTACGAGCTCGTGTCGAAGGATGTGCTCCACGATTTCTCCGTCCCGATCTTCCGGCTGAAGCAGGACGCGATTCCCGGACGAATCATGAAAGGGTGGTTCAAACCGACGATGACCGGAACCTTCGACATCCAGTGCGCCGAGATGTGCGGTGTCGGTCACGGAATCATGGGCGCACGCATCATCATCGAGACTCCAGAGGAACACGCAGCGTGGATGTCAGACGGCGGGAGCACCCTCGCCGCTGCGACGGCGCGCTGAAGGGTTGAAACATGGCTGAAGCAGGCACCGCACCAATCGAGACCCACGACGCCCACGCGGATGCGCACCGGCACGATGCGCATCACCACGAGCAGAGCTTCTGGAGCAAATACGTCTTCTCGGTCGATCACAAGATGATCGCCATGCAGTACATGTTCACGGGCATCGTGATGGCCCTCATCGGCGGGTACATGTCGTACGTCTTCCGCATGCAGCTCGCGTACCCGGGGCAAGCCGTTCCCGGATACG
>JBATTM010000157.1:0-1696 GCA_049670545.1 Polyangiales bacterium | reverse complement strand
CTCGCAAGCGCACTTCGACGCGCCGTATGTCCCACGGTGGTGGGTTCAGCGGGGCGGCGTGTGATGCGGTCATGTGGCGGCATGGCGAGTGCCAACCCGTAAGCGAGCAACCACTTCGGGTTGGTCGCGAGCCTTGAGGCGAGGCTTGCGTTGGCAGACGCCCCAAGTGCACCGGCCAACCTCTGCAAGCCGAGCCGTCCATCACATGGCCGCGTCGAGCCCAACCCGATTGCCCCAGTTGACCCATTCTCGCAAGCGCACTTCGACGCGCCGTATGTCCCACGGTGGTGGGTTCAATAGGGACGGGTTCGATGCGGTCATGTGGCGGCATGGCGAGTGCCAACCCGTCAGCGAGCAACCACCTCGGGTTGGTCGCGAGCTTGAGGTGAGGCTTGCGTTGGCTGACGCCCCAAGTGCACCGGCCAACCTATGCAAGCCGAGCCGTCCGTCACATGGCCGCGTCGGACCCGAACCGATTGCCTCAGTTGATCCGCGCCCTAGATCCAGGCGTCCCGATTTCGCTCGACGAATTCCGACAGCGCGGTCGCGGGGCGGCCGATCAGCCTCGTGATCGAAGGATCGACCTCCGCCTCCCCGCCCGCACGTGCGTTGGCGAACACCGCCAATCCCGCTTCGACGAGCCAGGGGGGATTGCCCATCTGCAACATGAGGTCGCGCGCCTGGCCCTCATCGACGTCTACGTAGGTGATCGGTTTGCCGATGACGCGCCCGATCTCCGCTGCCACACCCTTGGCACCGTACGCTCTCGCCCCGGTGAGCACGTAGGTCTGCCCGTCATGTGCCTGAGGCTCGACCAGGCAGATCGCAGCCGCCTCTCCGATGTCCAACGCGTCGACGTACGACACCAAACCGTCACCCTGGGGCAAAATGATCGACGACATCTGTGCAATGGTGTCCCGCTGATAGTTGATGAAGTTCTGAAAGAAGGAACACGGTCGGAGCACTACCGACGTCATCTTCGATTGCTGCACCGCATGGTCGATCGCACGATGCCACGCCCGTAGCTTCGAATGCTCGTCCCAACCGGCAGACCGCGACGAGAGTCGCACCACGTGGGGGACACCCGCCTTGTCGGCGGCGTCGAGCACCTTCAACGATGCGGCAACCTGATCCTCGATCAGTGGCGTCATGAAAAAGAACGCATCCACCCCCTCGAAGAGTGAGGGCCAGACGAGATCAGAAAAATCGAAGGGCGCGATGTCGTGTACTTCGGGAAGGACGGAGGCGACGTCACTCGCGGGCCGAGCCCCCACTCTCACATCCGATCCGCGCCGCAGAAGGGAGCGTCAGACCTCACGGCCGACGGTACCCGTAGCGCCCGTGACGAAGACTCTCACTAGTCGGACACGCCGAGATCATCGCCGACCTTCGGCGGCCCGGCGCGATCCCAGCAATCCACGCAGAACGCGACCCACTCGCTCCCGGGGACGGGATGCACGTGCATGTGCGTTCCGCATGCGGCGCAGAAGAACAAGCCAGCGTCACACTCGCCGGCGCGGAACCCCGCACGCAGCAAGTCACCGCGCGTCGCGATCCCCCACCCGGCATGGCCGCCGCGAACGATCAGGGCGCCGACGCCGAGTTCGCACATTCGCTTGCTCGCACGCTCGGCGGTTTCGTAGGCACCGATCGTGATCGGCCTGGTCATGTAGTAGCTGACCGGACGCCTCGGGAC
>JBATTM010000156.1:0-3025 GCA_049670545.1 Polyangiales bacterium | reverse complement strand
CCAAAAAGTCGTTCGGGTCATTGGTATTCGAGACCGCCGTCCCACCCCCAACATCGAGCGACGGGTAGAGCGCGGCACGTGCCTCCCCGTACCCGGCCGCAGCGGCGCGTGCCTGTTCCCAGGCGAGCGTCGTCCTTGGGTTGTTCCGCAGGCCGAGGTCCACGAGCTCGGCCAGGCTCAGGACACCGGTTGGTGCGTCCAGCAGGATCTCTTCTGGCGAGCCCTCGGCGGCCGCAAACCACTCGCGTTGTGGGTCCGGTGTCCAGGGGCTCGCCGGCCCACCGGAAACGAACCGCTGAGGCTTCCACTCGGGCATGCTCTTGCAGGCCACAATCGACGTCGCCGCGACGACAACGAACAGCAGGTCGAGCGTGAACCGCATGATGCGATGCGCCGAACCTATCATCGGCCGGCGACAAAGGAAAAAAAGCCGGACCGCCAGGATGGCCCACCAGAAGCAGCATCTCGCTTCCGATCCGGCGCACGCAGCGGCCTTGCCGCCTGCAGTGCGTACTCACGTACCTAGCACGCTCCGAGCTCTCTTCGCATGGGGACACGCTCACCCGTGCCGGGCCACCTGATATCAGCTACTTGAGAAGCACACCGCGCAAACACGCGTCGGAGCCATCGGCGCTGAGTGCTGCGCTCACATCCCGGTTACCGGTCAGTCCGCGCCGTCCGGAATCCCGACATCGGTCGGATCTCTGTCTGTTACAACGCCATGCTGGCTCCGAACGGGTCGACGCCTAGGAACTTTCGTCACGCAGCGCCTACTGGCTCACCACTTCGAACTGAAGTGGTGCAGGGGTGCTCAGGATCTCGCCGTCGCTGTTCCTGGCTATCGCCGTGACCTGGTACCACGCGGGGGGGAAGGTCAACGGAGGGAGTACTAGGCTTGACGTGGTCTCGCCGAGCCTTTCGACGACGGTGTCTGCCGCGACGAAGTTCATGAGTCGAACAATCTTCCAGTCCACGGTGGCCACTTCAGGATGCGCCGTCATGAGCGGCACCAACGTCGCATCGAGAACCGTTTGGAGCTCCAGCGTCACCGTCTCTCCTGAAACAGGCTTGAAGTCGCTGATACTGATGGACGAGACAATGGCGGTAGGTGCTAAGTTGATCGTGATGGAGGCCGTCGACTCCCGACCCACTGGGCCAGACGCCAGGAGTGTGATCGTCGTCATCGTGAAGGCATCAAAGGTGTATTCCGGACCAGAACCAAGCTCCATCCCATCTACGCCACCGATGGTCCAGACGTACTCATAGTCCAGTGGGTCTCCGCAATCTTCGGCGCGCAGCGTGACGCGCGACCCAGACAGAACCTCTGGCATCATGGAATCGAGCGCGTTTCCGTCTACCGATGCTGTGATTCGACATTCGCCGCGGGGCTCGAGCTCGCAGTTGTCGAAGGTATTCGAAGTGATGCTCCAGCTCCCGCAAAAGATCGTCACGTCGAACTGGATGCATTCGCCACTCATCTCCCCGACGACGCGAGTGTCGTACCGAGCACACTCAACGTTGGAGACTTGGACGGCCCCGCCAGGCTCTAGTGGCGTGCTGCCGAGCAGGTTGCGCCCAAACATCGAGTCGCCTGGGGACCTGATACTGGCCTCGAGCAGCGCTTCGTCCGTGTCGTTAGCGATCATGAAGCCCGTTTCGCAACCCACCGTCGCAACGAGAATCAAGAGCGTCAGGACACGTTCCACAATCTCTCTCCGTCCAGGGAGGATCGCATCGTGAGCCATTCGTGTCCACGGGGGCGAGGGGGACACGCTCACCCGTCCCGAGCCACCTGATCTCAGCTACTTGGGAGGCACACCGCGCAAACGCGCGGCGGAGGCCTCTGGCGACGGCGTCGGTACGCCCACTGAAATTTCAACCTGGGAAGGTTCGCCATCACCGTGTGAATTCCGTAAACGAACTCATCACGCTAGTCTTGCCCCTTCATGGGGAAGTTCAAGTCTCGAACGGCGCGGCCGTCAGCCCCTCTTCGACCGACGACCCCGATGAGCGACTTAGAACGCAAGCGAGAACCCAGTTCGAATCGTGGCCTGACCTAGCGTCAGCTTGTCGAGCAGCGGTCCCCCCTTGATCCGAAACCAGCTGTACCCGTAACCAACTTCGAGGACCACTGCGACGTGGTGGGTCACGAACACTTGAAAGCCGGGTGCGATGCCTACGTTGAAGCCACCGGAAGGGTTCCTGAGGGTAGCGCTGGATTCCATGCCGCCGCCTTGGCTGAACGTGTACACCCTGTTCACGAGTAGCGAGCCTCCAAACTGGACGGCCAGGTACACTTCCGCTTCCTTCCTTCCCGCCCGGAAAACGTATCGTTGCTTCACGAGAGCCGACACATCCAGTGCATAGTCTGGATCGTTCGAGCCGATCCAATAGCTGCCCAACACGCCGCCGATGGTGACGTTCCTGTGGATCGGTTTTTCAAAGCGAAGGTCAAGACCGAAGGTTGTGTTGGCCTTCGCCTCAATCGTTGATCCCTCGATCATCAGTAAGTCCACCGTCGCAACCTTAACCTTGCCTCCGACACCGAAACGGCCAAGCACCACGAGTCGAAAGCGCCTATCGCCGAGCTCTGCGCTTGGCGTCTCAGCGGTCTGTCCGTAGCCACGGGGCTCGGTACCCGTGCCGGTTTCCGTCTGGTCTGCGGCCGGGTCCTGTTGCGTGTCCTGGGCGCGTGCGATCTGAGAGGCTTCCAGAAGTACGAAGCCAAACAACGCGTACGAGCATGTCCGTAGGCACCTCTCCACCACCAGGCGTCCTGGCTAACACATCCATGGTGGATTCGAAACCGTGCACTCATCGACGCCTTAGTCGACCCGGTAGCGTCCACTCCGCCGCGCGTAGCTCGGCGTGGCTGACCTAAATATGGATCGCGGGATGGCGGGGACCTAGGATTGCGCTCATCGTGTTCAAGACGTGCGGCGCCTGGGGGTCACGAAACGAGCGATGACGAACGGGCCTAACAAGCCGGCAAAGGGTCGCTTCGTCTTCATCGATGCCTTGCGAG
>JBATTM010000155.1:0-6677 GCA_049670545.1 Polyangiales bacterium | reverse complement strand
GCCGCGATCGTCACTCACCCAGACGTCTGACCAAATGTCACTCGCGCCCGGGATGGGCGAGTCGAGCGGGGTCCGGCCGCCCATCAAGAAGAAACGGCCGCCGAGTGGAACGACGTGCAGGCCAGCGCGGGCGGACCATGGCGCGTCTCCGTTGATCTCGGTCCACGTGAAGCTGCTGAAGTCGGGCGTCGATTCGCTGCCGTCATCACTGCATCCGGACAGGGCCGTCCAGGACAACATCAACGACGACAACGTCAGGAACCACGATCGTATCTGCATCGGCGGACGCTAGCGCGACCGATTACGGGCAGTCAATGCCACACACCGTCACGCCGTCGCCGCAGTCCTGTTCGTCCCCTTCCTCGCAGTTGACGTTGCAAACGCCAACCTCGGTACACGTTGCCGTACAGGTTCCGTCGCAGGTCACGTTGCAGTTGCCCACACTCTCGCAGACGGCCGTCGAGTCGTCGCCGAGTTCGACGGTACAGTCGCTTGCGCTCGTGCAGGCGTACGTGCTCCCCGTGCCCGTTGCGGCGACGCACGAGCTCACCGAGGTGCATTCAGTCAAACAGTTGTTTCCGCATGCAACGTCGCAGTTGTCTCCGTCCGCACATCGAAACTGACAGGAGTCGCCACACTGGGCCTCGCAAGTCGTCCCGAATGTCGGGCAGCTCGGAGAGCAGCGGTCCCCACACGTGAAGTTGCAGACACGGTCGGTGCACAGAACGACTGGCTCACGGAACGTGTCATTGCAGCCTACAGTCGCGACGACGAGTGCCAATCCGAGGAAGAGCTTGAGCATGCGGGTACGATATCCGATTTTCGAGAGAACTGTCCCGACGAATCTCACGTCGCGCCTGAAGACCGTGATACCATCGGCTGATGCCGTTTCTGCTTGGCTGCCTGGCCCTTGCGACCCCGCGAGTCGTCATCGTTTTGGTGGTCCTCTTCAGTGACTACATCGGACGCGCGTACGAAACGACGATCTGGCCGCTTCTCGGCTTCTTCCTCATGCCACTGACGACCTTGGCGTACGCCTGGGCGATGAACAGCAACGGGTCGGTCGACGGGATGTATCTCGTCGTCGTGGTTGTCACTGTCCTGCTCGATCTGGGCCTGGTCGGGGCAGGCTCGAAGACTCGTTGGAGCGACTAGTCGTTCGGGTCGATACTCGGCATCTCTCGGAACATCCGGATCAGACTTACTCGCGTCCGAACGTTGAGCTTCCGCATGGCCGGTCGCAGCAGGCCAGACACTCTGGACGTGCTCACGCCGAGGTGATACGCGATCATCTTGTTCGTCAGGCCAGCGACCACATACGCGACGACCTGCGCCTCTCGGTCTTTCAACCCACGCGGGTCACGGAGTTCCGGAGGGTTCGGGAGTGCGAGGATGAACCGGCGCTCGTCCGAGTCGAACCAGTCGACGAGAGTCCCCGTCCATCGACGAGCGCCTTCCAGAGTTCGAGGGCGGCCTCCGCGTCCTGCTCCCCGAGGAACCCACGCGCGCGATCGATCCTCATGGCTGCGTTTCGCAGTTGTCTTCGAGACGTCGCTGTCCTTGCGTCGCCCGACGCGTCGACGATGCGGAACCCCGCGGGATCAACGATGGCTTCCGATCGGCTCGTAAGCTCGACGGTTTCGTCGCTCTCCCGTGAGAGGCTCTGCCTGAGGCGATGAGCGGCACAGACATGTGCTCCCATCATCTGCCAGCGCGCGCGCGCGCGTCCCGTGAGCGTCGTCTTCTCTTGCAGTGGCACGACGATCGCCGCACCCGAACCGTTCGGGTCGACGGCTGTGATTCCGAGGACATCCCGACAGTAAGGCACATGCGTTCGATAGCGGGCGAGGTCAGTCTCGGGCTGACGACTATTTTCGGACATCGTTCCCGCTTGACCAGGTCTCGACTGCTCTCGCAATACTTCGTAGGGGATCGCTGCGATCGCCCGAAGGTGGCGCTCCGCGAAATCTTCCGGGCAGCCAAGCGTATCGATCTGGAGAAGCTCGACCGGCCCTCCATGCAAGGGGCGACCGTACAGGACGCCGGCCACGCCCAAGCCGCGGTCCATCGCGTGACGTCCCTTCTCGAGAAGGGACGGGAGCCAACTCTCGTCATCGATATCGAGATCGTACGCGGTTTCCACGAAACCGATGATCGATGCGTCCGCTCTATCCATCCGTTGCGCAGGATTTTCATACGGATCTCAGGGATTTGGGTCCATACGTAATTGTTCACATATTCGAGATCTAGCCGTTGCGTCCATCCTCGGACATTGACGATCGGGGTTCGTCCGGAGCCTCGGATCGGGTACGGTCACGGTTCGAATCAGGAGGCTGCATGACCCTCGACGGAACGATGCTCGCGAAGATCGAGCACTGGGCGAACACCAAGGGACGCTCAAACGCACTCAACGACCTCAACCCGGACGGTTCGTGGAACTCGACCACCTGGTCTGAGTTTTGGGCCAACGTGCGCCGCGTCGGCAAGGGGCTGATGTCACTTGGGTTGGAACCCGGTCAATGCGTTGCGCTTGTTGGCAAGAATCGTCCAGAGTGGGTGGTCTGCCAACACGGGATCAACGCTGCGCAAGGAATTCCGGCGCCTCTCTACGCGACACTGCTGCCCGATCAAATGGCGTACATCATCGACAATGCGCAAGCGAAGATCGTGATCTGCGACGAACAGGACCAACTCGACAAGTACCTCGCCGTGGCAGAAGCGGGGAGCACGATTGAGCACATCATCACGATGGACGAGCTCGGGTCGAGCGATCCGCGTGTGAAAACACTCGACGCGCTGATGAGACTCGGAGACTCGATCGACGACGCTCAGATCGACGCGAGACTCGCGGCGGTCGATCACGATGATGTCGCACTACTCATCTACACTTCGGGCACGACCGGCCTTCCAAAAGGGGCGATGCTCACGCATCGAGGCATCGACTTGATCGGGCAGGCTGTGGCCAAAGTCTTCCCGACCTTGATGGAAAAAGAGACTCGCTTCGTCAGCTACTTGCCGCTCTGCCACGCAGCAGAGCAGGGCATGGTCAACTTCGCTGGGCTTACCGTCGACGCCGAGGTGTTTTTCTGTCGCGACCTCACCCAGATCAAGGACTACTTGGTCAAGGTCCACCCGACGATCTTCCTGGCCGTGCCGCGCGTGTGGGAGAAGTTCGAGGCCGCACTTCGCGGCAAGATGGCTGAGGCAACCGGCATCAAGGCCAAACTCGCCACCTGGGCTCGAGACACCGAGCTCGCAGCATTCAAACGCGAGGCGGAGACGGGCCGGCCCGTGTCGAGCCTTGCGCGTACGCTCGCGAACAAGATCGTCATCTCGAAAATCAAGGAGGCCTTGGGTCTTGACGAACTCGACGTCGCGCTCAGTGGCGCGGCGCCGATCTCGACGTCTACGCTCGAGTTCTTCGCCTCGATTGGGGTTCCAATCCATGAAGGCTACGGCATGACCGAGACAACCGCGTTCGCGTCTGTTCAGCCTTACGGACGGCCGAAGTTCGGGACGATCGGTCAAGCGCTCCCGCGCGTAGAAGCGAAAATCGCCGAGGATGGGGAAATCATGCTCCGGGGCGACAACATGACCAAGGGGTATTTCCGCCTGCCGGAAAAGTCCTCGGAACTCTACGATGACGAAGGATGGATGCATACCGGCGATCTCGGTGCGATCGATGCGGACGGCTTCATTTCGATCACCGGACGCAAGAAAGACTTGATCATCACAGCGGGCGGCAAGAACGTTGCGCCGGCCGAGATGGAAGGGTACCTGCAGAGCATTCCCGGTGTCGGCCAGGCCGTGGTCGTGGGAGATCGACAGCCGTTCTTGTGTGCGCTGATCGTGCTCGATCCCGAAGCGCTTCCTGCACTCGAGGAGGCCTCGGGCATGAAGGGCCTTGGAGACGTTGCCACTGCCGCAGCGAGCGGGGACGTGAGGAAGTTCATCGAAGCTCAGGTCGAGGAAGTCTGCAACCGCAAGGTCGCCCGCTACCAGACGATCAAGAAGATCAACGTCCTGCCCACCGTGTTTAGCGTGGACGGTGGCGAGCTGACGCCGACCCTCAAAGTCAAGCGCAACATCGTCAACGAGAAGTACGCCAAGGAGATTGAAGCGTTTTACGCGGGCGGGACCTTGCAGCCTCAAGCAAGGGCGTGAGCGGAGCGGGTGAAGGGATTCGAACCCTCGACAGCCTGCTTGGGAAGCAGGAACTCTACCACTGAGTTACACCCGCGAGACGGAGAGACGATCGGCTACCCCGCACTCATGGCTCGCACTGCTACCGCTGTCTCGTCGGTGTGTCAAACGCATCCTGGTCGCGAGATGAAAGTCCCGCGATGAAGGCATCCACGCGCAACTCGATGTCTTTGCGGACGTCCGATAGCTGATGGTCGGATTCCTCGTACGCGAAGAATTCGAACGCTGGGGGCGAACGTCTCAGTTCATCCATCCGCTTCGCCAGGAGCTCTGCTTGCTCGAAGGGTACGTTGAGATCGAGAGCGCCGTGGTGGGCTTGGGTCGGGGGTAGGTCTTCCGCGAAGTGGAGCGGAGAGCAGGTGAGCATGCGCATCCGCGCCTCGTTGAGGTCACCCGTGCCGTCGAGAAGTCCTCGGACGAAGTGGCTCGCATAGAGGGCAACCATGTTCGGGTGGTCCAATAGCTCTTCGCGTAGGTAGTCGGTCGGTCCTGCGATGTTTACGACGCCGGACACATCCTCGCGCCTGATTCCGATCAGCATCCCAACGTTGCCTCCTCGACTGCCGCCAATGGTTGCGAACGATGATGCGTCCGCAGCCGGTGTTGCCTCGAGCGCCGCGTTGACGAACGCGATCGCGTCGTCCGCGCCACCGTCGCACTGGTCATACGGGTTTCCGCCTGACATCCACGATTGACCTCGGACGCGAAGTTCGTGCCCACGAAAAGAAGGGAAGAGTGTCACGTACGCATCGTCGTAGGCCCGAGCGTCGGTGGGAATCTCGACGAGCATCTCCGCGCCGAACCCGACGAGACTGATGAGCACGGGAAGAGTGCCGGGAAGGTGTTCGCCCGCGGGAACGATCACCACGCCGTAGTGGCGTTGAGCGCCCACGCGATGGGACAGCACGCGCATCGACTCTCCCTCATCGAGCGTGAACGCAGCCTCCTCGCGCAAGCTGCGAACCCCCAGTTGGCGGCCAGCCCAGTCCGCGCGTGCGGCGTCGATCTCGGCGTCGGTTGGGTCTGCGAACAACAAATCGAGGTCCACGTCGCGCTCGACCAGCGCCGTTCGCAGGGATGTGTCGGAATCGCCATCCCCCGAGCAAGCGAGTACGACGGCGAGCGAGGCTAGGGCGACCGTTTCTACGAGACGTCGCTCGCCCAGTTGAGGTGGCCTTTCCTTCACTGCCAAAGTATGCCGAAGCCTCGCCTTCCCCCGGCGTCAGTCGATGTACCCGAGCGCCCGGAGCTGCGCTTCTTCTTCGGGGTTGAGCGCGATGGGTTCGTATCCTGGGATGTTGTCCGCCCACGCCGTCAGTGCTTCGCCGAGCCGCATATTCGCGTCGGCTTGTTGTTTGTGGACATCGGTCGACTCGAGACGGTCGCTTTCGAGGTCGTACAGCACCCGTGAGTAGCCACCCTCGAACCGCGGTCGCTCGACGAGCTTGAATCGCCCGTCGCTCACGCTCTGCTCGCGCACGGCCCCAGGTGACCAACGGTCGCGCGCCGCCAGTAGCTCCGCGTACACCTCCGGGTGTTGGTCTTTGACATCGACCTTCCGCTTGGGGTCTTCGGATCGATCGTACAGCTTCAGCTTCTTCTTCTTGCCCTTCCAACAGAGAGAGTACTGCTCCTTGTTGACGCAATAGCCAGTACGCGGGCGGCCGGAGACCCATGCCTTGTGGTAGTTGATCAAAAGCGCGCCACCGCTCTGTGCGTACGCGAGGGGGACGTCCTTCTCGCCGGGAGTGCTGCCGTCGAGCACTCCCGCGTAGCTTGCTCCAGACATCTGGGCCCACTTGGATGTCGGCACCTCCATGAGCGCGAGCATGGTGGGCGCGAGGTCATGCAGTCCGATCGCTCGAGTCACGCGCTCGCCCTTTGGAATACCCGACCCGGCCACGATCAACGGGACGCGAGTCGCCGCGTCGTGGACGTTCACCCCATGTCCGTAGAAGGCCCCCCACTCGCCAAAGTTCTCGCCGTGGTCCGACGTGAAGATCACGATCGCGTTGTCGAGCCGGCCAGCTTTGCGCAAACCTTTGAGAAGGCGGCCGACTTGGTCGTCGGTGTACGCGATCTCAGCGTCGTACGCATGACCGCAATCGCTGAGGGCGCGTTTCGAGTGCCCTCCGACATTCGCACGCCTTCTGCCACGCTCCACCTTGACGAGCTTGTCGCATTTCTTTTGCGACTCGGTTCGCCATTTCTTGGGTGCTCGGTAGGGAGAATGGGGATCGATGTAGTGAACCCACAGAAAGAGTCGTTGGTCTTTCGGGGCGTCTGCTTCGAGGGCTAGTGCGTGGTCAGTGACCTGCGTTGCTTTGAACTTCGAGTTCAGCTGGTCGAATGCGTCGAATCCGTCGGCAAAGCCTTCTTCTCTTCCGGCGGCTGGGTTGGCTGTCACCGCCGCGGTCGCGAAGCCTGCGTCCTTCAGAGTCGTTGCGAGAAATGTACCCCGCAGAACCTTCGCG
>JBATTM010000154.1:0-5147 GCA_049670545.1 Polyangiales bacterium | reverse complement strand
AGGAGCGTGGAACCGCTGGCTTCTGGACTTGAGTAGGCGGCGTCTACGTAGGTGGCCAGTGTGTCTGCAATCACCACTTTCTTGAATAGGCCCCACAGTATTTGCCGAAGTCCGTTCGACGCATCGTCCCAGTCGAAGCTGCGCTCGGAACCGAATTGGCCAAGTAGGTTCTGCGCGCGTTCAATCGGTCCTGCGACGAGCTGAGGGAAAAAGGCAACGAACGTGAAAAATTCGAGCAAGTCCCCGTGAGGCTCTGCGCTGCCTCGGTAGATGTCGATTGTGTAGCTGAGGGTTTGGAACGTGTAGAAGCTAATCCCCACGGGCAAGACCCAATCGAGTGTAACCGCATCGACTTCGTATCCGAACGCGGCTAGACCATTGGCCAAAGATCGCGAGAAAAAATCGAAGTACTTGAACAGTCCCAGGACGCCGAGATTGACTCCAAGCGATAGTCCGAGCCAGCAGCGGCGCTTCGCCCCAGTATTGGCTCGAAAAATCCCTGAGCCAGCGACGAAGTCAACGATGCTCGAAAGGACGATCAGTCCGAGGAAACGCCAGTCCCACCATCCGTAGAACACATAGCTAGCGACGAGCAGAAGGATGGTCTGACCGCGCTTCGGCAAGTGCCAATAGATCGAAAACGTAGCGGTCAGGAGGACGAGGAACTCGAGCGAGGTAAACAGCATGCCGGGTCAGTAGACCGGCAATGTCGCACACGCGGGGCTCCCGGCAAGATCTGCGCGACCCTACGAGCAAGACGATTGCATGCGTCCGTCGTCACTCTCGTTCACAGGAGCGCGTCGGCGGACTGCCCTTCGATGTGGTATCCGATCCACCATTCGAGGACCAATAGTGCCCACAGCAGTTGCGCGTGATCGTGCGATCCGCTGAGGTGTTCGTGTACGACCTGGGTGACCCGTGCAGGCTCGAAGAACCCTCGCCGTCGAACGGTATCCCGGCTCAAACGCTCCTGAAGGGTCTGGCGAAGTTCATTGCGCAGCCAATGTCCGACGGGCGCGGTGAAACCTTGCTTCGGACGCTCGATGAGCTCCACGGGCAGGTACTCCACGAGCAGGCGCCTGACGATGTATTTCTTTCGACGACCTCGTAGGCGCATGTCGAGCGGGAGGGAGAACGCGAGTTCGAGCACGTTGCGATCGAGAAACGGCGATCGTGCCTCGAGGCCCACCGCCATGCTTGCCCGATCGACCTTGTGCAACCACGCGTGCGGCAGTGTGCGAGTGGCGTCGTAGAGCATACCGGCCTCGACCGTGGTGCGGAGTGGGTGGGCTCGCAGGAACGCTGCCACCTGTATCGGCGCCACGTTGTCCTCGCCGAGGAGTTGGTTGACCGCGTTGGTGGTCGCGCCACGATAGAAGCCACCCAACCCGAAAAACAGAGCTGCATCTTTCGCCGAAGAACGCTCGGCGATTCGTTGGACGCCGGCATGCGGAGCGAGAGTCCCCGCACGCGCCAAGATGCGACGGACGGCCTGGGGAAGTCGGTCTACATACCGCTCCATCCAGCGCTGAGCGAGGTAGTACTTGTAGCCGCCGAACTCCTCGTCCGCTCCGTCTCCCGTCAGCGCGACGGTGACGTGCTGGCTCGCGAGCTTGCTCACCGCAAGCGTTGGCAATACCGAGTAATCGGCCATCGGCTCATCGAAGTACTTAATGAAGTCTGCGACCTGGCTGAAGACATCTTCTCCGCGCAGGATGCGCACGGTGTTCTGAACGCCGAGGTGCGCCGCGATTCGAGCCGCGTGGCCGCTCTCGTCGAACTCCGGTTGGTCGAACCCGATCGTGTACGTCTTGACGGCGGCTCGATCCTTCTCCGCCATGAGGGCCACGACCAGACTCGAGTCCACGCCTCCCGACAGAAAGGCGCCGAGCGGAACATCGGACACTAGACGCGAATGAACGGCAGACCGCATCGCGACGCGAAATCTCTCCAGGTGCTCTTGCTCGGTTCCGGAATCGATGTGTGTGCGTTCCGCATGAGCGACGAGATCGAAATAGCGCCGCACCGTCGGTTCATCTCGCGCTTTGACGGTGACGATCCCCCCTGGCGGGACTTCGTGGACGTCGCGGAGCATCGCCCGCTCCCCAGGCGGATAACCAAATCGAACGTAGTCCTTCACGACTTCGCGATCGACTTCGAGCGTGCCGCCGGCGAACCGAATCAGTGGAGAGAGAGTCGAGGCAAACAGCGCCCAGGTCCCGGGTCGGTGCGCGTAGTAGAGAGGCTTCTGGCCGACTGGGTCTCGTGCGAGCACCAACCTCTGCGCGCCCCCATCCCAGATCCCAACGGCGAACATCCCCTGAAACCGGTCGAAGCAATCCGCTCCCCACTGTTCGTACGCGCGGAGCACCACCTCGCTGTCGCCGCGACTGTGAAATTCGTGCCCTTTTGACTCGAGCTCGGCGCGTAGCGTCTTGAAGTTGTAGATCTCGCCATTGAAGACCGCCTGGGTCCGGCCGTCTCGGCTTCCCATGGGCATGCGGCCCGCGTCGGACAGATCGAGGATCGAGAGTCGGCGATGACCGAGCGCGATCGGACCGTCGTGCCACAGGCCCGCATCATCGGGTCCTCGGTGCTCGAGCGTATCGCGCATTCTCGTAGCCGCCTCGGGATCGACGGAACGTCCGTCGAGTCGCCATACGCCGACGATTCCACACATCCGGCTATCGCTCTCCGAGTCTTGCGGGCGATGAGCGGGCTGCGCGTTGCGATTCGGCAATGGTGATCGCGCCGAGACCCAGAGCCACCGCGAGGAGCAACCAGAATGGCCGGGCGCGCATCCCGTTGTGAAAAAGGCTGTAGGAGAGTGCCGGAATCATGATCAGGGTGAGGCGGGCGCCCGCGACAACACTCACGCTCCGTAGAAAAGCGAGAAAAAGTCCGACTCCAATGATTCCATAGGAGAAGAGTAGACTTGCCGCGCTCGAGTGGATCTCGAACTTGCTGTGGTGGAACCGCAAGTAAAATCCCTCTCCGGCGCCCGCGAGCAGATACCGCGGGTGGTCGATGAGTCGGTCTATTCCGCGGTCCGTCATGTATTCCTCGGTCCCCGACATTTGTACGTCCTCGATTCGGTTCTGCCAAAGGTCCGAATCGAGGGCCTGAAGGTCGAGGTAGAGGGCGGTGACGAGCACCGGGAAAGCGACCACCGTGAGTAACGTCGGGCGGTGAACGAGCTGCAGCGTCGCAAGCAGCGCGATTCCCAGGAGGCCGGCTCGCGAATAGGTTCGAAGCTCTAAGTAGAAGGCCAACAGCAAGAGCACGTACAGGGCGGCGCGGGGGACGCGATACCGCGGTGCGAGCATGGCCACGATGCTTGCGGAGAGAAGCACGTGATAGGCGAGCTGGTTGGGGTTGAAGAAAAAGAGTTCGAGTCTTCCGCTCTCGGTGCGATGCCCGAACGGAATTGACAACAGTGCCAGCATGACGAGGGTGGCGGCGAATCCGTAGAGTGTCCATCGAAGCCAATCGTCGCCGCGCTCACCGAGCATCACGAGGAATCCGAAGAAGACGGAGAAGTTGAACGCATAGAATGCGGTCGCCTTGAAGAAGTCCCACTCACCAGTGGTGGCAGCCCATAGGGTGTTACAAACGCTGATGTACGCGACCAGAGAGGCCAGCCAGAACACCGCACGCGACACCACGCTAGGCATTCTGAAGCTCACGATCACGATTGGGAGGCAAAGCATCCCGACGAGCATGAAGTCCCCCGGCTGCGGACGGCCCGGCCCGTATATGTTGAATGAGAGGGACAGGATTACAAATCCCCATAGATACTCTGGCCATCCGCCTCGAAGCGTCAGGGTGGATGGCTGCGACGTGAACGCGCGACTTGCTGTTGGCGTTCTCATTTCCGTCTCTGCCCTAGTTCTTCGATCAGCGCCGACCTTGCGATCGTGTACGCGGCCGTGGCCTCGGGTGTGATCGGGTTCCATCGCCGCTCGATGAGCACGTTCTCCGCGCCCAGTGCGCCGGCTAGTCGATAGACACCCATCTTGGCGAGGGTCTTTCCCATCTGCAGTCGTGACTGAAACGGGTAGCGCCTCGTGTATTGGGCGTACGTTCGAAGTCGATATCGGTACCCTTCGATCGTCTTGTTCAAGCTTGCCGCCTCGGCCTGCGAGTAAGCGTACACAGGCTCGCGCGAAACGGCGTACCGTTTCCCGAGCAGGACCTGGATCAGGAAGTCCGAGTCCTGGGACCGCCGAAAGGCTGGGTTGAAGTCAGCTCCATGTGTGTCGCTCATTCGGACCATGCATGGAGGGAAACTCAGCGGCGGAGCGTTCAGGCGATCGAACGCGCGCTCGGTGACTTCGTCCCCTGGCTCGAGGCCGGTCCGTGTGAGTCCGACCGGCTGGTTTTGGGCGTCCGTGATGATGCACACGCCACTCACCACCGCGACTTCCGGCCGCGCTTCCATCAACTCCACCTGGTGCGCGAGCTTGCCCTGGAACAGCCAGACGTCGGCGTCGAGAAAGCTGAGGTACTTGCCCCGCGCCATCGCGAGCGCACGTTGTCGCGCGGCTCCACGGCCTCGGTTCTGGGGGAAGCGCTCCACGCGAAACCGTGGGTCGCCCCATGCTCGAATCACGCCTTCCGTCTGGTCCGTTGAACCATCGTCGACGATGACCGCTTCCCAGTGGGGATAGGTTTGGGCACGTAGAGAGACGAGCGCGGCCGCGAGCGTACGCTCGGCGTTGAAGCACGGCATCATGACTGATACGAGAGGCTGGCCGCTCATCCGTGTGCTGGTAGCTAGCATGGATTGCCCAGAGCCCGTAGGCCGCCGGGGGCCGCGGCCGCCCGAGGGCGTTGTTGGAGAGTTGTCTTGAGGGCGTGCGATCGTTAGTCTGCGACGCAGAGGCCAACCGGGGGGTTGGTTTCGAGGGAGTGGGCGCTTGCGTACTGCGGGGCCCAGTGAAGGGGAAGCCACAATGGGTTTGAGTCGGACGTTCTTGATCGGTGCTCTCGCGGGGAGCCTTTGCCTTTTCGTCGTCGGTTGCGGGGGTAGCAGCATTCCCATCGGTGGAAGCGGCGGTGACGGCGGAAGCGGCGGAGTGGCTGGATCGGGCGGCACGGCCGGTGCAGGCGGTGATGCCGGAGCGGGCGGAACCGCAGGTATCGGC
>JBATTM010000153.1:0-1783 GCA_049670545.1 Polyangiales bacterium | reverse complement strand
GTGCAAGGTGGCGCCGACTTCGTTTCGATGCGCGCAATGGCTTCTGCAGCGCATACAACCCGTGCAGCCATACCAGCTTGCCGCGACGGATTCACTCATCTCGAGGTTCCCATCGTTGACATGATGGGCGCTGGTCATCTTGGCCCAGGGCGTCGTGGTTTCGCTCGATTGCGCCACGGACACCGGACACGAGAACCGACAGAGTTTGGGGCAGTACGTGCAGTAGGTGTGCTGCTTTGTGAAGGGCTCGAGAAGTGGCAGTCGATCGGTCATGCGGGCCGCACGATACATGCCGTTGCGGTCACTCGCCATCTCGGGAAGGTTGGGTCCGGGCCCAAGCGGCTGCGAGGCGTGCGAACTCGGCGATCGAAAGGCTCTCCCCGCGCCGCTGGGGGTCGATTTCGCTGGCTTCCAAGGTTGCGTCGGCATGCGCGGGAGACCCGAGCTGCCGGAGCGCGTTTCGGAGCGTTTTGCGGCGCGTGTGAAACGCCGCCCGAACGACCGCTTGAAAGTCCTCGGTCTCGTCGGCGAGTGGAGTCTGACGCGGAGTCAGACAGATCACCGCGCTTTCGACCTTGGGCGGCGGATAGAACGAACCGGGCCGGAGTCGGCACAGCGTGTCGACTTCGAACCCCGCTTGCGTGAATACGGTCAGCGCTCCGTAGTCTTTGGTGGCGGGGCTCGCCGTGAGCCGATCCCTCACTTCCCGCTGGACCATCAACACCGCGCCCCGCACGACGTCGCGATGTTGCATGATCTGGCGAAGAATGGCGCCAGTGGCTTGGTAGGGCAGATTGCCAGCGATCGTGAGGTCCCCCCCGTCCGGCCCCACGTGGTCCCTGAAATCAAACTTCGCGGCATCGGCCTGCACGATGGCCAGCCGCGGGTGGTTGCCGTACTCGCGGCTGAGCACAGCCACCATATCGCGGTCGAGCTCGACAGCCGTGACCTCACAACCTCGTTCGAGCAGGGCGTAGGTGAGGGCGCCAAGCCCGGCGCCGAGTTCCACGATCCTGGGTCCAATCGCGGCGGTCGCATCGGCGATCTGTCGGATTGCGCCAGGTTGGATGAGAAAGTTCTGCGAGAAGGAACGTTTTGGCCGCAGGTCGTACCTGCGCAGGAGATCCCTGGCGTCCGGCACCCCCCCCAGCGGGTCGGTCATGAGTTCAACTCTCTGGGATCATGAGACTTTCGACACGAAGACGGCACGGTAGGACTCGTTTTGTCACACCCGTTGTCATGAGAGAAGGCGTTATTATATTGGTGCGGCCCTAGGATTGACCTAGGTTAAGGATACGAGGACTTCAATGCTTCCAGGCTTCATCATCGAGCAGATTCGGCAACGTGAGGAAGAGGAGCAGGCAAAGCACCAGCAGCCTGGGCTCCACCTGCCAATCCCGGCCAGGGAAGGCGCGCCACGTCCCGAGTGCGAAGAAGAGTCCGACCGCGGAGTCGTGATCATCGATCTCCTCTCCATTTGACGGATCGGCTATCCTAGCGGTGTGTCAGAGCGTGCCGAACCGTGCCTCCCCGAGCGCATCGCCCATCTAGAGGCGCTGCTCTCCCAAGCATGCGATGCCGACCCCGTCCACGAGGATGCGGCCGAGACCGCGCAGGCGCTGGTTTGGTGTCACATCGATGCCGGTGCCATCGGCACGGCTTTCGAGTTGCTTTGGTCGGAGTCATCCCCGATTGATTCGGAGACGAGACACTCGCTTCGCGCAGAACTTCAGGCGTACTGCGGCAATGAGGGGGCGGCGTTGGATCTACTCCGGAGCGTCCC
>JBATTM010000152.1:0-8501 GCA_049670545.1 Polyangiales bacterium | reverse complement strand
GTCATCGACGAAGTCCCGGAGGCAGCCCTCAACCGAATCGAGATGGGGACCGCAATGCAGGAGGCGATCGACGCCAACCTCGACCTGCTGATCTCGAGGCGTTTCGTCGATGCGGGCGTCGAGGGCGTCAAGGTCGACCGAGGGCCTTTGCTTCCCCAGGGCGCCCTCACAGGGAGCGTGATTCAGCGCGACCCTGATCGTGTCGCGCCCGGCGGTCAGATCGCGGAGCGCCAAGGCACCTACACCGCACGAGCCAGCCAAAGCATCTACTCGGAAAACGCGTGGACGCGTTTTCGATCGCGGCAGATGCGCCAAGAGGGCCGTGAGTACGGTTACTTCGCGGATGTCCTCGACGTGATGCTGCAGGCCGGCGTGTCCTACGTGGGCGTCCTTCGGTCGCAGGCGCAGGAACGCATTCAGCGAAAGAACATCCAACTCACGCGCGAATATCTCGAACTCGCGCGACTTCGACTCGAAGTCGGCGTGGCCAACGCGAGCGAGCTCTACCGATGGCAGGTAACCCTCGCCGAGAATCAGCGCGCGGTCGTCGATGCGCGCGCATTCGTGGCGCAAACCAAGATCGAGCTCAATCGCGTGTTGAACCGTCCGTCGGAGTCACCGATCCAACCGAATGACTTGCCGAAAGACGGCAACGGTCGAATCGAAACCCCAGGCGATCCGATCGGCCAGTACATGGTCGATCCGTTCTCGTTCAAGCTCCTGCGGGCGTTCATGGTCCGTGAAGGGCTTCGCAACTCGCCCGAGGCACGACAGATCGAAAAACGCAAAGACGCCGAGGTGCGGATTCGCGAGGGGCGGACGCGTGAGCTCTGGCTGCCGGAGTTCTTCGTCGAGGGCGGCGTGCAGCACGACTTTTGGCGCGACGGTGAAGGCGCAACGACGCCGCCGCTGCTCAACCTGTTCGGCGTCCCCGAGCCCGACAAGTTCGGCTGGGACGTCGGCTTGTACCTTTCGATTCCGCTGTCGCGCGGTGGTTCGAAGGTCGCCGAGATGCGACAAGCAGGAATCCTCGTCGAACGGTTCACCGCGGAGTTCGCGCGCGTCGAACAAAACATAGACACCGGGGTTCGCACGGAACTCTACAACGCGGCCGCGGCACTCGCGTCGGTCACGCTCACACGAAAAGCGGCGAAGGCCGCGTCAGACAATCTCTTCCTCGTCACCGACCTCTATCGCCGAGGGAAGGTCGACATCATCACGCTCACCGACGCGCAGACCCAGAGCCTCATCGCTGACCTCGCCGCCGCTGACGCGGTCTACGACTACGTGATCGCGCTACTCTTCGTGAACCGCGAAGCCGGGCATTTTCGCAACCTCGACACCCCCGAGGCACGAGGCGACTTTTCCAACCGGCTGAATCAGTTCGTGCAGTCGGGAGAAGCCGTGACACCGGCTGTCGTGGCCGTCCCGTAGACAGCGTCCCCGATCAATTCTAGCCTCGCCCCAGTTTCGGGATGAGGTCTTGATGAATCGATGGTTGGTGCGATGTCTTGCGCTCCTGGCGCTGAGTGTCGCCGTGCTCCAGAGCGGTGAAGCGGACGCCCAGAACCCGCGTAAACGGACGTTCCGCATCATGATCGTGTCGGACGGCCAGTCGGAGATGTTTTCCGATCGTGAGCGGATGCTCAAGGACGAGATCGTCGAGCTCCTCCAAGAGGATGCCAACGTCGTGTTCGTCACGCCGAAGACGCAGCCCGACTGGGTCTACGAGCGTGTCGAGCAAGCGGTCCGCGAAGCCATGGCCGATAGGTCGGTCGACTTGGTGATCATCTCCGGCCCCATGGCGGGCGTCGCGGTCGGCCGCATCGAGAAGCTGAACAAGCCCGTGATCATCCCCTACGCCGCACCCGCGCTCCAGGGGCTCCCCGAAGACGGAAATCGAAGCGGCCGTCGCAACCTCTGTTACATCACCGGCCTCATCAACTTCGAACGCGAGCTCCAACAGTTCGAAGAGATTGTCCGCTTCGAGCGGCTCACACTGGTGGTCGGTGAAGAGGTCGTCGGCCATCTCGATCACCCTGAAGCGCCCGTCCAGGAGGCAAGCCGCGCGCTTGGCATTCGAACACGGCTCCTGGTCGTCAAAGGCGGCCCCGAAGAGGCGCTCAACGCCCTTCCAGAGGAAAGCGACGCCGTATACATAGGGCCGCTCTTTCGGTGGACCGGTGCGCAAGCCCAGACGTTCATCGACGGTCTCAATCAGCAAGACCTTCCGTCGTACGCAGGCGGCGGTCTCGACTGGGTGGAACGCGGCGCCCTGACCACGATGGAAACGCGCGAAGACGAGATCCGACGCTTTCGCCGCGCGGCCATCTTTGCGCAGCGTATCTTCCTCGGCGAGCAGCCGAGCACCTTTCCCACCGCCTTCGAGCTCCGGCCCCAGCTCGTGATCAACATGGCGACCGCCCGCGCGATCGGCAGCTGGCCCCGCTTCACGGTGATGGCCGAGGCCACGCTCATCAACGACGAGGCCGGAAAACGGGGGCCGGTGGTCACGCTCGAATCTGCGATGGCCGATGCGGTGCGCGCGAATCTCCAATTGATGGCCGCAGGGATCGACATCGAGGCGAGCTACGAAGAGGTGAAGGTGCAGCGCGGAGCGTGGTTGCCAAACGCAAGCGCGAGCGGGCAGTTCGGTTTCGTCGACCCCGACATTGCGACGCCCTTCGGCACCGCCGCGAGGCAGTTCGACTGGGGCATCAGCGGATCACAGCTCGTGTACTCGGCGGGGGCCCAAGGAGCGCTCCGATCGGCGCGTTTTCGGTATCGGAGCATCGAGTCCGATTTCAACTCCGTGCGTCTCGATACGATGCTCGCGGGCGGCGTCACCTATCTCAACGTACTGCGCGCCAAGAACAACGAGCGAGTCCAGCGCGACAATCTTCGCCTCACCCGGAAGAACCTATCGCTCGCCGAAACACGAAACGCCATCGGCGTGGCGGGTCGCGAAGAGGTGTTTCGCTGGCAGACCCAGATCGCGGAAAGCCGTGCCGCCGTCATTCAAGCGAACGCGACGCGCAACCAACAGGAGATCGAGCTCAACCGCGTGCTCAACCGGCCTCTCGAGGGGGCGTTTCAGACCCCCAACGAGAACGAGATCAGGTCGGTGTTGACCGGGAGCGACCCACGGTTGGTGAAGTACTTCGATGATCCGCTGTCGTTCAAGATCTTTCGCGAGTTCATGGCACTAGAGGCGATCCGCAACTCACCGGAAATCGTGAGCATCGATCAGAGCATCGCCTCCCGCACGGAGGTGTTGAAGGCCGAGCGCCGAACGCTTGGCATCCCGGATGTCGCAATCGTGGGTGGCTTCACCCACATCCCCTACGTGGGGGGCACGGGTAGCGAAGAAGCCGAGATCGTCTTGCCCGACGGTTCCTTGTTGCCAGGTCGCCAGACATTCAGTTGGAACGTCGGCGCGACCGCATCGCTCGTTCTCCTCGACGGCGGCTCAAACTACGCGCGAATCCGCAGGACCTTCCGCGAGATCGATCGCTTCGAAACCGATCGCGCGATCATTGCCCAAAACCTCGAAGCCGACGTGCGCTCCGCGCTCCATCAGTCAGGATCGTCGTTCGCCAACATCACGCTGAGCGCGCAGGCGGCGGAGGCATCGGCGAAGAACCTCGAACTGGTCACCGACCTCTACCAACGGGGCGCGGCCGACATCATCCAGCTCGTCGACGCCCAAAACCAGGCACTCGGTGCCGCGCTCAGCGCATCCAACGCGCGATACGACTTCTTGATCGATGCCCTGCGCGTACAACGCGCGTCGGGGGCATTCTCGCTCGAAGGCACTCCCGAAGTCCGAGAGGACTTCATCCGTCGCCTCGACGCGTTCGCGAAAGAACGAAGGCGTGCGATGTCGTCGTCGGCAGGCACTGGAGCCATGCAGCTAACCCCCCTGGAGTCGAACTGATGACGAAGACCACGAGTCTGATCGCGATCGCGATTCTTGCCACGGCATACGGATGCTCCGAGGAGGTCGAGGAGCCTGAGGTGATTCGACCCGTCCGCTACGTGATCGTCGCCGGCAGCGATTCGGGGACCCGCCAGACCTACTCGGGTGTCGCCCAGTCCGGGCAGGAGAGCCGCCTCAGCTTCCAGGTCTCAGGACAGGTAATGGAAGTGCCCATCAGCGTGGGTGACTCGGTCAAGAAGGGCGACACGATCGCCCGCATCGATCCGGCGGACTACGCACTACAGCTTCAGAACTCGCAGTCGGCGGCGGCACAGTCGCGCGCGCAGGAGCGAAACGCCAAGGCCACCTACGAGCGCACGCGGGCGCTCTACGAGAATCAAAACGCCTCGAGGCAGGACCTCGATGCGGACCGCACCGCGTACGACTCCGCCAAAGCCGGGATGGCATCGGCGACCCAACAAATACGACTTCGCCAACGACAGCTTGGGTACACCCACCTCAAGGCGCCCGAGTCAGGAACGATAGCCACCGTCGATATTGAAGCGAACGAGTACGTGCAAGCAGGGGAGCTCGTGGCGACCTTGCTCGCCGGCGAGCAGATTGAAGTCAAAGTCTCGGTGCCCTCTTCTGTGATTCGCAACATCACACGGGGCGACGATGCGCAGGTTCGCTTCGGCTTCCTCGGCGGGAAGATTCTGCAAGGAAAGGTGACGGAGGTTGGCGTGGCGAGCATGGGCGGAGCGACGACATTCCCGGTGACCGTGCAGCTGTCGGAGGGCCAGGATCTCGTTCGTGCTGGGATGGCCGCGGACGTGACGTTCTCGTTCGCATCCACCACGGTCGGCCCGAAATACGCGCTCCCGCTGAGCGCTGTGGGCGAGGATCGCGAAGGCCGTTTCGTGTTCAAGCTCGACAACGTGCATGACGGGTTGGCGACGGTCCGAAGAGCCTCGGTCGAAGTCGGCGAGATGCGGTCGGACGGAGTCGAAGTCCGGAAAGGGGTCGAGCCTGGGGACCTCGTCGTGACCGCAGGCGTGAGCCGCATCTATGACGGGCTTCAGGTCCGCGTCCCGCCGAAGCCTGGATCGGAGCCGGACAACGTCGCTCGGCCCGCGGGTGCAGAAACCCCTGCCTCGGACACCGAGCCGCCCGCAGCCGACGAGGCTCCTGAGACGCCATGAGCCTCACCGAGTTCGCGCTGAAGAGACGAACGGTCACGGGCACGCTGATCGTGATCCTGATCCTCGCAGGGATCAGCGCGTACGGAGACGCCCCGCGTCAGATGGACCCGGGGTTCATCATTCGGACGGCGATGATCACGACGTACTTTCCGGGGGCGAGCCCTGAGCGCGTCGAGCAGTTGATCACGGATCCGATCGAGAAGGCGGTTCAAGAGATCCCGGAGCTGGACTGGGTCAACAGCGAGAGCCGCACCGGCGTCAGCGTCATCTATGTGAACATCCGCGAGGAGTTCAAGGAGATGCGGCCGATCTGGGATGATCTTCGACGCAAGGTCGACGCGGTCAAACCGAACCTCCCTGAAGGCATCGACGGGCCTATCGTCAACGACGAGTTCGGGGACGTGTACCCGATCATGTTCAGCATGACGGGCGACGGCTTCTCTTACATGGAGCTCAAAGACATCGCCGACGACATCCGTGATGAGCTCTTGCGCATCCCCTCGGTTGCGAAGGTCGACATCATCGGCGCCCAGGAGGAACGCCTGTTCGTCGAGTTCAACAACGCCGTGCTGAGCGAGCTCGGCATGACGCCGAAGTATCTCAAAGACTATCTCCAGCAGCGGAACATCATCCAGCCCGGCGGCGAGATCGACGTCGAACAAGAGTCGATCGCGCTCGAGCCAAGCGGTAACTTCAGTTCGGTCGATGAATTGAAGCGCACCGTCGTCCGCATCCCCAACACGGACGAGCTCGTCAACCTCGAGGACATCGTCTACATCTATCGGGGGTACGAGGACCCCCCAGAAGGCGTGGTGCGCCTCGACGGCGTTCGGGGGCTTACCCTCGCCGTCTCGATGGCTGAGGGCGGCAACCTCATTAAACTCGGGAAGAATCTCGAAGAGTTCTTCACGTACGTCGAAGAGCTCTACCCGCACGGGGTCGACTTCTACCGCACCTATTTTCAGCCGACGCTCGTCGAGCAAAAGGTCAACGACTTCGTCGAGAGCGTGCTCCAGGCGGTCGCAATCGTGCTCGTCGTCATGCTGATCACGCTCGGGCTCCGGACAGGCCTGGTCGTCGCGACGCTCGTCCCCGCGACGATGATCATCGCGATCTTCGCGATGAGCGTATTCGAAATTCAGATCGATCAGATGTCACTCGCGGCCCTGATCATCGCGCTCGGGCTCCTCGTCGACAACGCGATCGTTATCTCGGAAGCGATCATGGTGCGCATGGCAGCCGGCGAGGACGGAGTCCCAGCCGCCATGGCCGCGACCAAAGAGCTGCGCGTGCCGTTGTTGATCGCATCACTCACAACAGCAGCCGCATTTCTGCCGATCCGCCTCGCCGAGTCCGCGGTCGGCGAGTACACGGGCGTGCTCTTCTCCGTCGTGACGATCACCCTACTGATTTCGTGGTTGCTGGCGCTGACCATGATCCCGCTCCTCTGCGTGCGCTTCCTCAAGCCCAAGCCCATCGAAGAGCCCTTCAATTCACGCTTCTACCGCTTCTATCGCAGCACGATTCTCTCGATCCTTCGCCACCCCATTCTAAGCATCGTGATTGCGGTCCTCGGGTTCCTCGGCGGAATGCAGCTCTACAGCTTGGTGCCACAGCTCTTCTTCCCGACGCAAGCCAGCAACTTCTTCGTGGCCGAGTTCACGCTGCCGCCCGGGACCTCGATCAAGACGACCGAAGCCATGATCGAAGACATGGACTCCTACATCCGCGATGACCTCCGCGCGACCGACGAGGAAGAGGGCATCACGCACTGGGCGTCATTCATCAGCACGACGCCGCCGCGATTCACCTTGGGATACAACCCTGACGCCCCGCGGCCACGCTACTCGGAGACGATGATCCATACGACGACTGCGGATGTCGTTCCGGACATCATGAGCAAGCTCGAGCTGTACATGACCGAGCGGTACCCCGACGTTCGGCCTTACGTGCGCCCGCTGGGCAACGGCCCACCGGTGACGAAACCGATCGAAGTGCGCATTTCGGGCAAAGACGTCACCAAGGTCTTCGAAATCGCCGAGACGGTGAAACAATGGCTCAACGCGCGCGAAGACACGCGGAACGTCGGCGACAACTGGGGCCCCAAGGTCAAGAAGCTCTTGATCGAGGTCAGTGAAGACCGGGCACGGCGGGCGGGGATCACCAACGAAGACGTCGCCACGTCGCTCGAAACGTTCTTGAGCGGCTACGAGACGACGCAGTACCGAGAAGACGACAAAGTCATTCCTGTCGTCCTGCGTTCCGAGGCAGAGGGCCGTCGCGACATCGACCGGCTCGGAACCTTGAGCGTATTCGCCCAAGATGGAAGCTCCGTTCCGGTCACGCAGGTCGCAAACGCCAACCTCGAATGGGAGTCGTCCGAGATTCGCCGGCGCGACCGCTACGCGACCGTCACAGTCGACAGCGACACGGTCACGGGCGTGACTCCATTCGAAGTGATCGCCGAGCTCGAGCCCTGGCTCGAAGAGCAAAAGAAGGAGTGGGGGATCGGATATCGATACGAGTTCGGCGGGGAAGTGGAAGGGTCCGGCAAAGCCAACGCATCGATCGCCGCCAAGCTGCCAATCGCGGGCATGGTGATCATCATCTTGCTGGTCTGGCAGTTCAACTCGCTTCGCAAACCGACGATCGTGATCGCGACGATTCTGTTCGCGTTGGTCGGGGTCGCGATCGGGCTGGTGACGATCGACAGCCTCGGGCTCTCCGGCGGCTACTTTGGCTTCATGACGCTGCTGGGGATCGTGTCGCTTGCGGGGATCGTGATCAACAACGGCATCGTACTAATCGATCGCATCGACATCGAGATGTCGGAAAACGGCCTCGAGCCTCCGCACGCCGTGATCCAAGCCGCGCAACAACGTTTCCGTCCCATCATGCTCACGACGGCGACGACGATCAGCAGCCTGATCCCGCTCTACGTCGGCGGGGAGGCGATGTGGGAGCCGCTCGCCATCGCGATCATGTTCGGCCTCGCCTTCTCCACCCTCCTCACCCTCGGCTTCGTCCCGCTGATGTACTCGCTGTTCTACCGCGTGAGCTTCAAGGACTTCGTGTACCCAGGCGGCTGAGCGTAGACGGATAGGCTGGGGCAATCGGGTCGGGTTCGACACGGCCACGGGGCGGACGGCTCGGGACCGGATCAACTGAGGCAATCGGGTCGGGCTCGACGCAATCATGTGGCGGACGGCTCGGCTTGCAGATGTTGGCCGGTGCACTTGGGGCGTCAGCCAACGCAAGCCTCGCCTCATAGCTCGCGACCAACCCGAAGTGGTTGCTCGCTGACGGGTTGTCATTCGCCATGCCGCCACATGACCGCATCGAACCCGTCCCTATCGAACCCGCTACCGTGAGACACACGG
>JBATTM010000151.1:0-1995 GCA_049670545.1 Polyangiales bacterium | reverse complement strand
GCCGACGGAGATTTGCACCGGGCGATCTCGGCGGAGCGACAACGGGTAGCCGGGCTTCGCGCCCGTGCGGACGTGGTGATCGACACGACGGAACTCAACGTTCACGCGTTGCGAAAACGTCTCGTCGAGTACATTGGTCGCGACCCGGCGACCGCGTCGATGGTCGTTCGCTTGGTCTCTTTCGGCTTCAAGTACGGGATCCCCACTCACGCTGATCTCGTGTTCGATCTTCGCTTCTTGCCCAACCCCCACTTCGTCCCCACTCTCAAACCGAAAACCGGGATGGACCCGGATGTCGCTTCGTACGTTCTGGACTCGGATGAGGCCGTTGAACTGCTCGCGCGCCTCGAGCCGTTGCTCGAGTACGCGGTGCCGCAGTATGCCCAAGAAGGCAAGGCATACTTGACCATCGCGCTCGGGTGCACCGGAGGCCGGCACCGATCGGTCGCGCTCGCCGAAGAGCTGGCACGCAGGCTCAGCGACGATCACGAGGTGGTCGTGTCTCACCGCGACGCGGAGCGCGCCAACCCGTGAGCGAGAGCGCCGTCGGCACCGCGATGGTGACCAACCGGCTCGGACTGCATGCGAGGGCGGCCGCGAAACTCGTCGATCTAGCGAACCGCTTTGAGGCGCATGTCGAGGTCAGCAAGGAAGGCCAGTTCGTCGACGCCAAGAGCATCATGGGGGTGCTGCTCCTGTGCGGGCAGCGAGGAGCTACCCTCACCATTCGCACGCGCGGCCCCGACGCCGAGGCCGCGCTTGCGTCCCTTTGCGCGCTTGTCGAGAGCGGCTTTGGGGAGGTGGAGTGACACGACCGTTACGCGTTCGAGGCGTCGCGGCTTCGATAGGTGTGGCGATCGGTCCCGCGCGACTCGTCTTTCGAGGGAGTCCCGCGGCGGCGCATGCCCCCATCTCCCAGGGTGATGTGGGTGACGAGGTCGCTCGGTTTCGGCGCGCGGTCCAGGCATCGTGCGAGGAGATCGAAAAGGCCAAGGACGAACTCACCACGCGGCACGGCGCCTCGGACGCTGCGATTCTCGATGTGTACCTGTTGATGCACCGCGATCCGCTGCTTATCGAGGCCACCACGGAAACGATCACGACGCGACGAATCAACGCTCCTTGGGCGCTTGCTCGCGTCGTCGAGAAGTTGAAGGCACCGCTCCTTCGAGACAGCTCCGTCTACTTTCGCGAACGCGCGCAGGATATCGACCACATGCAAGCACATCTGCTGCGACATCTCTCAGGTGGACCGCTCGTCGATCCCAAAGCCCTCGGGCCATGCGTGTTGTTTGCGCACGACCTCAGCCCGGCTGACGCGGTTCATATGTTGGCGCCCCCCACCGTGGGCCTCGTGACTGAGGCGGGTGGTGCAAGCAGTCACACGGCGATTCTCGCGCGTACGTTTGGAGTGCCCGCCGTTGCAGGTGCCGGACCGCTATCCGTTTCGGTGCGCCCTGGAGAAACCGTGGTCGTGGACGGTTTCTCAGGCGAAGTGATCGTCGGCCCTCGGCAAGAAGAGCAGGACGCCGCTGCGCGGACGCGCACCATGTTCTTGGATTTCCTGAGCGCCCAAAAGTCGTCCCGAGCGGTGACACGAGACGGTATCGACGTTTCGGTCGCCGCCAACATCGAGTTGCCGAGTGAGATCGAGGCCGCTGTCGACCACGGCGCAGAAGGTATCGGACTCTACCGAACCGAGTTCATGTGCCTTGGGCAGTTGGCCCCCCCGACCGAAGACGAGCAAGCCGCGATCTACGAACGTGTATCTTCGGCGGTCGCCCCCTACCGTACTGTTTTTCGTACGTTCGACTGGCGCGATGACAAGCGCCTCCGATTCGACCGGCTTCAAGAGAGCCAGCGCCTTTGGATTCGAAGCCAGATCCGCGCGGTACTGCGAGGAAACGTGGGCGGTGGCGCCGCACTGATGTTTCCCATGATCGCCACGGTCGATGAGTTTCGAGCCGCCCGCGCACTCGTAGACGCGTGTGCGAC
>JBATTM010000150.1:0-4487 GCA_049670545.1 Polyangiales bacterium | reverse complement strand
GGCGGAGGTTGCGCCCAAGCTCGTCGTCCTCATCGTCGTGGACCAACTCGCGAGCTGGGTCTTGGATCTGTACCTCCCGATACTTCCGAAGAGCAGCCTTCTGCGCCGGGCCGTAGACAACGGCGTTCACCATCGCGCAGCGTTTCCTTACGCGTCGACGCAGACCGCACCAGGGCACGCATCCCTGACGACAGGCGTGCCGCCCGCGATCCACGGAATCGTGGCAAACGCGATTTTCGATCCCGCACATGGGCCACGCAAGACGGTCGACGACAGGGAGCACGCAGTCCTCGGGAACCCCGAACGCTTCGTGAGCCCCTTCATGTTGCAAGCCCCCACTGTCGCAGACGCCTTGTATCAGAAGAGCGGAGGCAAGGCGCGGGTCGTCGGCATCTCGATGAAAGCGCGCTCCGCAGCGTTGCCCGTGGGGATGCACCCAAGCGCAGTCGTGTTCTTCGACGCGAACGCGCGCGCATTGACGACGTCCACGTTCTACGCCCCTTCGAAACGACTCCCGGAGTGGCTTCGAGATTTCGTCACCGCCAATCCCGTGGAACCACTGATGCAGGTTTGGGAACCAGAACGTCCGGATTGGCTCCGGGCGAATTTCGGGGCGGACGACCAACCAGGCGAAATGTACCCGACCTTCCCACACGATCCGAGAGACGCGCCCAACCCCTATGAGGCGTTTTCGTCATTGCCAGATTCGACCGAGTACTTGATCGCCGCAGCGTTCGCAGCGGAGAAGGCGGAAGGCATGGGAATGGACGACGTGCCCGACTTTCTGATGTTGGGGATTTCAGGGACGGACATCACCGGACACATCTGGGGCCCGCACTCCTGGGAATACGCGGACAACCTGCTTCGGACCGATCGCGCGCTCGGGCGTTTCGTAGCGATTCTCGAGGCTAGAGGCCCCGTAGCCTTCCTGCTCACCGCGGATCACGGTGTGGCCCCTCTTCCAGAGAACACGCGCAAGGAAGGCAAGAGTGGTGGACGCATCCGACATGCCGAAGTCATCGCAGCGGCGAAGCATGCCGCGGATCAGGGGCTCGGGCAGGGAGATTGGATCGCGGCATACGTACCACCCTTCATCACCTACACCGAGAGCGGTCGCACCCGGCGCAAAGAGCTCGAGAAGATTCTGATCAAGCACATGCCGGCCGTTGAGGGCGTGCGTGCCGTGTATGCGGCCCATCGCGGTGCGGAGCTTCGGGCGAGCAATCGCGATGTCGAGAGGCTGGTCGGGGCCAACCTACCGAAGGACCCACCAGGAGATCTCTACCTGGTTACCGATGAGGGCTGGTTCGACGCACTTGCCCAGCAAGGTGGAACCAACCACGGAACACCTTGGGCCTACGACCGGCAGGTTCCAGTAATCATGTGGGGCGCTGGCATCGAGAGTCGTCCGAGCACGAAGATTCACAGCGTCCTTCAAGTTGCCACTTCACTTGCCGCGCTGCTCGATGTCCCTGCACCCGTCGGGGCGCCGCAAAGCCCACTTCCAGGTGTCATGCGGCTTCACGATTGAGTATGCTCAGCGGATGAAACTCGTCGTCGCGCTAGGGAAAGTCATCGCACTCGCGGGATGGCTGTGGGGCATTGCCTCGCTCGTCACCCCGACCATGGTTCCCGCACCCGAGGTTGGCAAGATGCTGTTCTTCGGCTTGTTGGCCGTCCATGTCGCAGAGGCATTCATCTTCGCAAAGCGTCTCGTCGCCGAGTCCGGGGGCTCGATGGGCATCACGTGTGGCAGCTGCTCGTGTTTGGATACTTTCACGTGATGGGGACCCGATACGGCTGACGGTTTCGCGTTTGCGACCCTCCGCCGATGGGCTAACCAAACAATATGGGGCAGAAGCGAATTCACCTGTTGGTCAGAGGTCGCGTGCAGGGCGTGTACTTTCGCGCCACGGCGCAACGCGAGGCGCGCCAAAGCGGGTTGTGCGGCTGGGTGAAGAACCGGCCGGACGGCTCGGTCGAGATCGTCGCCGAAGGTGAAGAGGACGACGTCAAAGATTTTCTGTCCTGGTCACAGAAGGGGCCATCCACCGCCAGGGTCGACGGCGTAGACGTACGCTGGCGAAGCTACACCGGCGAGTACACCGACTTCCGCATCACCCGCTAGTCAGATTGGCTGGCATCGACGCGGCCGCGCGCCTGCTTTCGTTCGCCACGACGACGCTTCGCTTCGAGTCGACGACGTTTGGCCGAGCGAGAGGGCTTGGTGGCCACCCTTCTCTTGGGCGCGGGAAGAGCGCCAAGGATTAAACGCTTGAGGCTTTGGCGGGCTCGTTCCAGATTTCTTCGTTGGGTCCGCTCCGCTTGCGACTGCACCAACACCGCACCGTCCGAGTCGAGGCGCCGTCCGGCCAGTGCGCGCAGTCGCGCTTTCTGGGCGTGGCTGAGCGCGCCGGTGGACCGTAGATCGAGGCGCAGGGTCACCTTGGTGGCGACCTTGTTCACGTTCTGGCCACCCGGCCCTGAAGAGCGACTTGCCGTCCAAGACAGGTCGGAGGCTGGGATGGTGACCCGCTCATTGATGACGAGATCGTTGTCGTCGAAACTCTCCATTGCAGATCGACCATAGCGTCAACCATTCGCCCCCCACAACGAGCCGGTCGCCGTTCGGACCCGACCGTTCGGCCGCTTTTGCGACACTTTGGGGCACTTCGTCCTAGATTCCGAAGCGATGACGGGGCAAGCAAACGATCTCAACGGTGGATTTCGCCTAAGCGGAATGCCGATCGGCTGGTACACGGTAGCGCAGTCGAACGAGCTCGGACGGGGTGGGCACCTGTCTCGAAACTACTTCGGTCAGAAACTACGCTTCTACCGGACTCGAGACGGCCAGGTCCGCATCACGTCCCCGGCCACCCTACGACGATGGGCTGTTCGCGAACAGAACGGACTCGTGTTTGCGTGGTACCACCCTGACAAGACCGAGCCGGCCTGGGACATCCCTAAGCTTCCTACGGAGGGATGGACGGACTTTCGGATTCGCGCGCTCACGGTGCGGAGCCACCCTCAGGAGACTAGCGAGAACAGCGTCGACATCGGCCATTTCGTGCAGTTGCATGGATTCCGTGACGCTTGGTACGAGGGCGATCTCGCCGTCGAGGAACATGTGTTGCACGGCGCATACGGAATCGACTACCCCCTGCCCGGCGGCAAGGGTTTCAGGGTGATGTTCAAGGTGGAAGTCCACGGCCTCGGCTACTCGCTTGTGAAGATCCACGTACCCCTCGCCAATGCGCGGCTCAACACGCTAATCTTGTCGACGCCGATCGACGAAGAGCATGTGCACGTTCGGATGGGCATGGCGATGAAGAACTGGGGCATCCCCGGCCTTCCTCAGATCATCCGCGAGATCGCGTCCGCGAGGCTGAGCTACGAAGTGGCGCAAGACGCCCCGATCTGGGAAGCCAAGCGCTACCTCGACAAACCTCTCCTCGCCGAAGGCGACGGCCCAATCGGCGCCTACCGCCGCTACTGCAAGCAGTTCTACCCGAAGCCCCCCGCGCGAACCCAAGCAACAACCCCCCAACGCACCGCCGCCTAAAAGGGGACAGTCCCCTTTTGCGAGGGGTTAAGGCAACGCTGCGAGCCCGAGTTAACCCTTGCTAAAAGGGGACTGTCCCCTTTTCTGGGGGTCGGTTTGGTTGGCCTTCGGCCGGGCGGCTAGTCCTGCCCCACCGCCCCCGCACTATCACCTAGGAACTCGATGAGGGACATGGGGGCGTTGTCGCCGCGCCGGTGGTTGACCTTGATGATCCGTGTGTAGCCGCCGCCTTTGTTTTCTTTGGCGCGCTCGACGAAGCGAGGTGCGATGTCGGTGAAGAGCTTGTGGAGAAGATCCACCTTCTCGACAGTGCCATCCGGGTTCGTCTTGGTGAGTTGCTTCGGGAGGAAGCGCGCCACTTCACGACGGGCATGAAGGCGGCGGGACAGAATCCGCTGCCGCTCTTCCTCATCTTTCACCTTGGCCACGTCGACCGTGAGGTCGTCACCCAGGCGGATCGCCTTGGTGAGGAGACGTTCGGCGATCCGCCGAAGCTCTTTGGCCTTCGCGTCGGTCGTCTTGATCTGCCCGTGCAGGACGAGATTGCCTGCCAGGTTCCTAAACATGGCGCGGCGATGGCTCGTATTGCGCCCGAACTTCCTGCCTGCCTTCTGATGCCTCATGACGACCTACCCGTGACCCACTGTTACTGGTTGGCCTGCTGGGTCTTCCAACGTTCGAGCATCTGCGACCAGTTGTCGATCTGCATGCCGAGCGAAAGTCCCATGTCAGCCAGGATTTCTTTGATCTCTTTGAGCGACTTACGCCCGAAGTTCTTGGTCTTGAGCATCTCGCCCTCGCTCTTCTGCACCAGCTCGCCGATCAACTTGATGTTGGCGTTCTGAAGGCAGTTGGCGGAACGAACCGAGAGCTCGAGTTCGTCGACGGAACGGAAGAGGTTCTCATTGAGCGGCTCTTCGCTGCT